>JBDSFA010000118.1:0-2594 GCA_039919785.1 Dokdonella sp.
TCGATCATTTCGCGCGGGTGCAGCGGCGCATCGGCCTTGCTCTCGCTGAGCAGGCGTACAAGGAAATCGCGCGCTGCGTCATTGCGCTCGGCCAGGTACAACGCGCTGTCGCGTTCGCGCACCGCGACCTGCATCTGCCATAGCGTGCCTGCCGCGCCAAGCAGCAACGCGATGCCAAGCGCACCGACCGTCGCAACCGCCAACCGGTTGCGACGCAGGAAGCGGCGCGCGCGATAGAGCAGGGAATCCTGCCGCGCCTCGACGGGCCGGTGCATTGCCGCACGCGCAAGATCTGCGAGCAAAGCGTCGACGGTTGCGTAGCGATCCTGCGGCGCTTTCGCGAGTGCCTTGAGCACGATCGCATCGAGATCCTTCGAGCGCGCGCGCACAGGCGTCCCGCCCGCATCGTCGGGCGTTGCACTCGGCGCAGCCGGCATTTCGTCGCACACGCGACGCACGAGTTCGGCGAGCGCGGGGCGATCGTCGCCGAGCGGCGTCCGCCCAGTGAGCAGTTGATACAGCAGCGCGCCAAGCGCATAGACGTCGGTGCGGGTGGTGATCACGCCGCCGGTGATCTGCTCGGGCGCCGCGCAGTCCGGCGTCAACGCGTGTTCGGCGGTTTCGCCGGCGTCGTCGGCGATGAGCTTGGCAATGCCGAAGTCGAGCAGGGTCGCGTTGCCTTGGGCATCGACAAGCACGTTGGCGCTCTTGAGGTCGCGATGCACGACGAGATTCGCGTGCGCATACGACACCGCTTCGGCGATCGAGCGGAATGCGGCGAGGCGTGCATCCAGCGACGGACGTTGCTCGCGGCACCATCGCTCCAGCGCGACGCCGTCGACGAACTCGGTCACCAGATAGGGATGCCCGCCCGCGCCGATGCCGCCATCGAGCAAACGGGCAATGCGCGGATGATCGAGGCGCGCCAGCAGCTGGCGCTCCTGTACCAGTCGTTCGCGCAGGCCAGGTCTATCCGCGCGGATGAACTTGATCGCGACGTTCTTCTCGAACGCGCCGTCTGCACGTGCGGCGAGCCAGACTTCGCCCATGCCGCCACGACCGAGTGGGCGCAGCAGACGCCAGGCGCCGACCTGCAGGCCGGGCGCCGGCGCGCCGGGTTCGGCAGCGGCTTCAAGAAAACCTTCGGAGCGATCAATCGATGCCAGCCACTGCGCGAGCCGCTCCGCGGATTCCGGATCAGTGCTCGCCAGCTCCTTGATCGCTGCATCGCGTTGCGCAGGAGGCAGATCGAGCAGGCCGTCGAGCCTTTGCTCGAGGCTGTGCCAGGAGGGCGAATCGCCGCCCGCGGTCGCCGTCATGGCGATGCAAGCGCCTGATGCAACCAGCCGCGCGCCTTGAGCCAGTCGCGACGCACCGTGCTTTCCTCGATGCCGAGCAGCTCGCCGATTTCGCAGTCGGTAAGACCCGCATAAAAGCGCAGATACACGACCTGGGCCAGACGCGGTCGCACCGCGTCGAGCTGGTCGAGCGCTTCGTTGATGTCCAGCAGACGTGCGGCTTCATCGGCCTCCGCAACGCGTTCCGCGGCGCCGAGGGTTTCGTGATGATCACCGCCGCCCCGTTTCTGAGTGAAGCGCGCTCGCGCGTAGTCGACGAGGACCTGGCGCATGGCGCGTGCAGCAACGTTGTAGAAATGACGCCGATCGGTGAATGGCGGCAAGGACGACTTGTCGAGTTTGAGATAGACCTCGTTGATCAGCGCGGTCGTCGATAGAGTTTCGCCGGCCTGCACGGAAAGGCGTTCGCGATGGGCGATACGACGCAGGTCACCCTGTACCTGGGCGAACAGCAGGGGCAAGCCGTCGGCGCGGCCGACCGCCAGTTCTCGCAGCAGGGCGGTGACGTCGGCAACGGCGTCGGCTTCGGTCGACAGCATGTGCAGTATCCCCAGCGCGCAGTGCTACGGACTCCGTCGACGCGCGACGGCCCGCGCCTAGGCTAGCGCAAGCATCTTTCGGCGTCTGCACGGATCGGGCTCCCTTTGCCGTATTGGACAGGAGGCGGCGCCGGTGCGCCGGGAGGAAACGTTCATGCAATCGTTCATTCTCGCTCCAGTTCGCATACTCGCTGCAGTGGTCTTCGTCATCGCTGGCGCCGCGCGGCCGGCGTGGTCCAGCACTCACACCTGGCCGATTCTCGAGTGCAGCGGCACGCTGCAGGCGTGCATCGACGCATCCAGCCCTGGCGATACCGTGCTCATCGGCAGCGACGAATTCTTCTTGCCGGACGGTTACACCCGGATTGACGAGGACATCAGCATCAACAAATCGCTGACCCTTGAGGCCGCCTACGGCATCGACGCGGTGTTCGCACCGGACCGTTCGATCGTCGTGAACTCGCCGGGCAGCGGCGCGACCTCGGTTACGCTGCGGCGGCTGGTGCTGCAGCATGGGCACGTCGTCTTCGACCATTTTTCCGACACCGCGAGCAGCTATTTCGCCGACGCCTTGCGCGTGATCGAGACCGATGCAGTCAGCAACTGCGCGATCCAGTTCTTCGATTTCGGCAGCGGCAGCCCGCAATTCACCGTCGGAAACAGCACCGTCGAGCTCAATCACTCGGGTCCGGGCGCA
>JBDSFA010000342.1:0-3881 GCA_039919785.1 Dokdonella sp.
GCCTCCTCACCGCCGCTGCACGGCTCGGTGGCAAGATCCACTGCGTCGTCGACCCGGCATCCGCACCGTTCGCGCGAAAATTCGAATAGCTTTCCGCGGCAATTTCCAGCAAAAAGGAATCGGGATGACAAGTTTCGAAGGCCTCTGCCAAATTCTCCTCAAGGAATACCAGCTTGAGCCGTCAACCCTGACCCCGGACACGCCACTCAAGGATCTGGCGATCGACTCGCTCGGTGTCATCGAGCTGATCTTTGCGATCGAGGAAAAATTCGAGGTCACCGCGGACGATGCGAACAACGACTCGGCGAAAGATTTCGATACGCTGCAGGATGTGGCCAACTACATCGATCGCCTGATTGCGAAGCGCGACGCGCCGGCACAAGCTGCGACCGTGACGGTTCCTGGCAGCGAAGCGGCCGAGCCGACCCCGCAATGAAGCGTGTGGCGGTGACCGGCATGGGCATCGTGTCGCCTTGCGGAAATTCCCCGCGCGAGTTTTTCGACAATCTGGTGGCCGGACGATCGGCCGTGCGGCGGTTGCCGGAATCGTTCGATCCGAGGCTGAAGACCCGGATTGCAGCGCAGGTCGCCTTTGACCCCGATCGATACTTTGCTCCGCCACGACAGCGAATGCTCGACCGCGTCAGCCAATTCGCGCTGGTCGCCGCCGCGCAGGCGCTGGCCGATGCGAGGTTTGCTTCGGACGACGACGGGCTGCGTCGTGCCGGCGTGTTCCTGGGTACCGGCATGGGCGGCGCGAGCGCAGTTGAAGACGGGTATGCGACGCTCTACCGTGAGAACTCCGACCGCGTAAAGCCTTTCAGCGTGCTGCTCGCGATGAACAATGCCGCTGCCGCGTGGATCGCCATAGAGCATCGTCTGTGCGGACCGAACCTGACGTTTTCGAACGCATGCTCATCGTCGGCGGTGGCCATCGGCGAGGCCTGGCGGCGGATTCGCAGTGGCGACGCGGAGATCATGCTCGCCGGCGGCGCAGAAGCGCCGCTGACGCTCGGAACGCTAAAGGCCTGGGAGGCTCTGAAGACGCTGGCCAGCGAAGATCCAGCCGATCCCGCCGCCTCGTGCAAGCCATTCGCGAAGGACCGCAGCGGGCTGGTGCTCGGCGAAGGCGCTGCGGTGCTCGTGCTGGAGGAATGGGAACATGCGCGCAGACGCGGTGCCGTTGTCCACGGCGAGCTCGCAGGTTATGGCGTGAGTACGGATGTCGAACACATCACGCGTCCGAGCATCGCCGGTCAGGCCGAGACCATGCGGCTCGCGCTTGAGTCGGCCGGTCTCGATCCTGCCGCGATTGGCTACGTCAACGCCCACGGCACGGCGACGGCGGCCAACGACGCGGTCGAGAGCGCTGCGATCCGTGTGGTGTTCGGCGTGCACGCCGATCGCATGCCCGTGAGCTCGACCAAATCGATGCACGCCCACCTGCTCGGCGCTGCTGGGGCGATCGAACTCGTCGCGACCTTGCTCGCACTGCATACCGAAACGCTCCCACCGACGCTGAACCTGCACATTCCCGACCCGGAATGCGATCTCGACTACGTCCCGAACCACGCGCGCTTCGGTGTGCCGATTGCCGCGGCAATGAGCAATTCGTTCGCCTTCGGCGGAACCAATGCGGTGCTCATCGTGCGCAAGGCAGACGCGTAGGCGGACAGGCGCAGTTCGCTCTCCTGCTTGAGGGGGAGTGCGGCAAATGCGGGTTCACCTTTTCGCCTTTTCCCGCAGGAGCCGTCGTATCCGTCACCCTTCAGGCATTCCTCTCGTCAGTTGCAAAGTGATACAAAGGAAAGTGTTCACACGACATTCGGTTCGAAGGTCGCCATTTGCGTCCGCGATGGCGTATGCGGCGCGTCGGATCGAACATTCCCCATCCATTGGAAATCCACAGCGAGGATACGCGCGCCATGAAAACGACAAGAACCCTGACAGGCTGGTTGTTCCTGATGATGCTTTCCAGCGCGACGGCACTCGCGCAGACCCCCGCATTCAAGGTGTGCAAGAGCACGTATGCGCTGTGCACGACGGCAACGTGCAGCGCGATCGCCGGAAGCAGCACCGAAGTCTCCTGCGCCTGCGACGTGAAGACGGGCTATTCGCTGGGAGCACAGGAGTGCACGAATGCGACGGAAGCGGCGCCGGGCGATTCGATCGCATCGCGTTATTTCCCGATCAAGAGCTTCGTCGCCTGTTCGAACGACAGGCAGTGGGCCAATTGCCTGGATGCGCCGTGCACACTTGCCGCGGGCGCCGCAGCGGGCAACGCCAACTGCACCTGCACACTGGCGCACGGTTCGGCGCCGTATGTGATCACCACCAACAAATACACAGCCGAAACCTGCACGAGCGGTATCATTTCCTCTGCAACGGTGGACTCGGTACTCGACGTGACGCAATTCCTCGAGACCAGCAACGAACTGCAGCCGTTCGACTTCAAGGTGCTGAACGTGCAGAGACGGGCAGGCAAGCTGGCGAAGTGATCGGCGCACTCGGCCATAACGGGCCGCTAACGCGGTCAGGTTCACTTACTCTTCGAAAGAAATGATCCTGACCGGTTTTTCCAGCACCCATTCGATCGGTCTCAATCGCGATGGCGCGAACGGATCGCCTCGGAGAAATCCGCGTTGTCGGCATTTTCGCGGGCAAGATCATTGATCCGGAACGCGGCGCGGAACTGCTCGCGTGGCAGATCCGTGTCGATCAGACCCAGATCGAAGGCGAGGTCATCCGAATACGCGGGCAGCACAATCTTGTAGCTGAAAGGGATCGGCTCGGGTGCGATCAGGTTGACGTGGTCGACGATGTTGCTGGTACAGGTGTTGGTGAGGGTGTTGTAGAACTCCGGTTGCGCCGCAAGCGCGTTGGCGCGTACCAGCATCGAGACGAACAGCGCGCGCGCCGCGTCGTGTGTTGCGCGCATCGGGTAGAGGTGCACGTCGTCATGACGGTGGTTGGCGCGAAGGCCGATCAGATCGCGTTCGTCGCCGACGATATAGGTCAGTTCGTACTGGCGCAGCAGTCCGCGCAGCGGCGAGAACGACTCGCCGTGTTCCTTGCGGATCTCCACCGAGATGGCAACGTATTTGCCGTCGCCGAAGCCAAAGCTCAGGAAGGTGTGCGCCGGTCCGCGCCAGGTGGCGAAGGGTTCGACCACATACCACACCGATTCGAGCCGGCGCAGGTCGTAGGAGCGATCCTCCCAATGCACGTCGAAGTCGCTGGCCGACCGGTAGGTGGCGTTGCGCACGTTTCGCACGCGTACGGTGTCGCCGGAGAATTCGGCGGTCGCCAGCCGCTGTTGGTCGGCCGACCAATCGCGCTCGTTCGACGGCCGCCGCAACAGCACGAGCAGCAGGTAGCCCGCGATCGCGGCAACCGCAAGAACGAGCAGGGTGCGGCGGATCGGGTGGCGTCGAGGGATGGAAGCGGCCATATCGTCACTATGGTAAACGGAGTCGGAGGCGCAGCGAGCGAAAACGAGGTCGGATTCAATCACAACCATTTGAATGGCCGCGCTGGGCGCGATGGCGCTCACTCAACTCGTGGATGCGCGTCATCGGCGCGTCCGTCGACGGACGTTTTGCGCCCGCTCAAGGCTGCGACGAAATGGTCATGCCCATTTATCCGTGAGTTACGGAGCTAAAATCAGGGTTTGCTACACGCTAAGACGCACGTCGGAATTGCCGTCGCGGATCGAGGTCTTCCATACGCCTCAGAGAAAAGCCCGACATCCGAAAGCGCCCGATCTGTCAGCTTGCTAAATGCCACGCGCACAATGGCAGGTAGCCAGCGCATATCCGCCGCTCCTCATCGTGCACACCCACTCGCCGCCAGAACGATGACGTGTCAGCTTAGTCTCAACC
>JBDSFA010000368.1:0-7680 GCA_039919785.1 Dokdonella sp.
GTCGCGATGCGCGATGAGCATCGCGACTGAAGTCGCTCCCACAGGCGCTGATGGCTTACGCCGTGCGCGTACCGAAGAATTTTGAACCTGCCTTGAGCAGGTCGCCGAGGCCGAGCTGGCCGTCGCCATCCTGATCGAGCACCGAGGTGAGCAGGCCGCCGTGGCCGCTCTGACCGAGGTTCTGCAATTCCTGCCCGAGCATGCCGCCGAGGCCGCCGGCACCGAGTCCCTGATTGCGGGTGCGGTTCGCGAGCACGCTCATGATGATCGGCGCGAGCATGCCCATGAGTTGACCTGCCCCCTGCGTGCCGATGCCGCTCGCCTGGCCGAGGTTTTGCGCGGCCTGGTTCTGGCGATTGCCGAAGATGTGACCGAGGATCGCGCCACCGCCGCCGCCACCGCCGAGCACACTGTCGAGGATCGAGCCGATATCCATGCCCGCGTGATCGGCGGTTGCCGTGTGCAGCGCTTCCGCGCCGGCATCGGTCGAGGCGTTCCTGGCGAGGCCGCCAACCACCAGCGGCACCGCCTGCTGGATCGCCGCCTGCGCTTGCGCCGGATCGATTCCGAGCTGGGCCGCGATCGCTGCGATGCTGGACGGATCCAGATGACTGAGAACCTGGTTGGTCAATTCGCTCATGAAACTCTCCTGGATGAACGACGGCTATCGTGTGGCCACTTCTGCATGGAAGCATGGCCGCGGCATGCCGTGAGGTGAAAGATCGTGAACGCGATGCCGCGCCTGCGATGGAGGAGGCATTATGCGCCGGCAGAACCTAGCAGGGCTGGCACGCCGACGATGAACGAATCGAGTGAACATTTCGACTTCCTGCGCCTGCGCTATGCAGGCTTGCTGAGCGAGAAACAGCGCGCCATCACGCAGGCCTGGGCCGCGTTCAGTGCTGCGCCGTCCGACGCCGTCGCGCGCGGCGAGCTGCAACAGCAATTGCACCGACTGTGCGGTTCCGCGCATGCCTATGGCTATGCGGATCTGGGCGAACATGCCTGTTCGGCGGACAGTCAGTTGCGGCGCTGGGAAGGGCGCTCGCCCGTACTGCGCGATGCGCCAACGGATCTGGTCGAACGTCTGGCGGCGTCGGTTCGTGGCGTCCTCGCGGGACTTGGCGATGCGCATGCCGCCGCCGCTGACCACGCGTCCGATCTGCGGCCGAGCGCGTTGCGTGTCTTGCTGATCGAGGACGATCCAATTCAGTCCGCGTGGATCGCTGCCGAGCTCGAAGCGCGCGGCTGCAAGGTGCGTTGTGAAAGTGGTGCGGATCTGCTCTGGCAGACCCTGACGCTGTGGCCCTGCCATGCAATCGTGCTCGACTACTGGCTGCACGGCGAGACCGCGACCGAGGTCGTCGTGAACCTGCGTCGGGAACCCCGCTTCGCGCGGCTGGCACTCATCTGCTACAGCGTCGAGCGCGACGCGCAGGTGCTGCGCGCGGTGACGGAAGCGGGTTGCGATGCGGTGGTCGAGAAATCCGAAGGCAGCGCACGCCTGATCGAGGTCATTCGCGCATGCGTAGCACGTAGCGATCGCAGCGGCCCGGATATGTCGCTGGCCGCCACGTGATAGTGCGCGCCAACATTCAGCCTCCATCAACGCCGTCAATGAAGATCGTTTCCTGGTAGGCACCGAGGTCGATCCTGCCCGAGACGGTCGGCGGATTTCCATCGAGATCGTACGAGGAGTCAATATAGGGACAGATGCCGAGCAGGGACGAATTGCCGGCCAGATGGAAATCGCCATTGTCGGGATCGATGAAGTGCGGATTGACGCTGAGATCGCCGTCGAAGGTGCTGGGTGGTTGCCCGGCGAGCGTGCCAATGTCGTTGTAGTGCAGCTCGCCAAGCGCTTCGTCCAGGTAAAGCCCGGCGGCGGTGTTGTTCCAGAAGATGCTGCCCCAGACCTGGCAAGGCGTGGGGCCACCGCAAGCCAGCCCCCCCACCGCGCCGCTGGCCGCGGTCGTCGTATTGCGCGTTACGGTGACATTGTTGATTCTGCTGGTGTCGCCGTAGCCAACGACGTAGCCGGCGCCATAGTTGCCATCGGCGCTGTTGCCGGTGATCAGCATGTTGTACAGGCGCGTGCCGGCTCCGGCTCCCAGGACGTAGAAGCCACCGGCGTCGGCGCTAGTGTGGTTGTTGCGAACGATGACGTCGTAGACATCGACCGAGTTGTTGACCGTAATGTATTTGTTGATCTGCAGACCCGGGCCTACTTCGCTGCTTTCGCCGTTCTGCAGCGTGAGGCCGCGTACAAAAATGGCGCCATAGGTGCTGCGCAGCACGAGGACGCCGGTCTGGCCATTGCCGTCGAGTCGCGTGGCTGGTGTCTGTCGCGTAGGCGTGCTGCAACCGTCATCGTATCCGCCCGAAATATTGAATTCGTGAGTTGAAGTCGGTGCGTAGTAGAAGAACGGTTGATTGCCCGTGACTGCACCCGTCGTGTAGAGCCCGTGGACCAGGTACAAGCTGTTGTCTTCCGCGTCGTACAGGCCGCCGCTGGAAGTTTGCGTCAGGGCGTCCTGTAGTTCCGCTGCAGTCGTAATGCAGAAATAGTGCGCGTGTGTCGCACTGCACGCGGCGAGCAGGCCCATTGCACAGGCGCGCAGGAACGTGGGCGAGGAGCGGCGGAGCGGACGGGGTGTGGGCTGGGTGTCGTTCGAGTACATGAACAGGCTTCCTTCGCGGGATTCCTCCATCAGTACGTCAGTTGCGGCGCAATCCGGGTGTGGTGCGTGCCGGTACCGCAAAAGTGGGGCAACGGGACTGGCGCTGACAGTGCAAAGCCCGCAGGCGGCTGCGCTGGTATGCTCGGCGCCGGTTGCAGGCTGCCGAATGCAGGCGATGGTGACAGCGTCGAAAATCACCGAATTGCTGAATGCCGCAAGCGACGGCGACGCGACTGCGCAGGACGCGGCCTATGCTCTCGTGTACGACGAACTCAAACGCTGCGCGCGCCGACAGAGCGCACTCGCACAGGGGTCTTCGTTGTCGCCGACGGCCCTCGTCAGCGAGCTCTACCTGAAGCTGCGCGCGGGCCAGGTCGATCACATCGAGAACCGTCGCCACTTTTTTGCACTGGCCGCGCGCGCCATGCGCCAGATCACCATCGACCATGCGCGCCATCGCACGCGCGCGAAGCGTGGCGGCGGCGCCGAGCATCTGGAGATCAACACGCGCGATCTTGGTGCATCGACAGCAGAGCAGACGCTCGAACTCGATGCCGCCCTGACGAGCCTGAGCCTGCGTGACGCCGACTTGGGGCAACTGGTGGAATGGCATTTCTTCGCCGGTCTCACCTTCCAGGACATCGCCGACGAACTCGGTCGCCATGAGCGCACGGTGCGGCACGACTGGGAACTGGCGCGCGCCTACCTGCGTCAGGCGATGGATGTGGGCCACCCGACATGAACGTGGCGGCACGCTGGTTGCGCACCAAGGATCTGTTCCGCGAGTGCCAATTGTTGCGGGAAGGCGAACGCGACGCATGGTTGGCGGCTCAATGTGCTGACGATGCCGTCTTGCTGGGCGAAGTGCGCGCGCTGCTGTCGGCGCAGCGCGCTTCGTACGACATTCTCGACGGCGGTGCGATGGGCGTGCTCAAGCGCATGCGCATCGACGAGTCGGCACCCGACCTGATCGGGCAGCGCATCGGTGCCTACCGCCTGCTGCGCCTGCTCGGCGAGGGCGGCATGGGCAGCGTTTACCTCGCCGAGCGTGAGGATGGCGATTTCGTCCAGCGCGTCGCGCTCAAACGCGTTCGCGCCGATTTCGTCAGTGCCGAAACGCGCGCGCGCTTCCTGCGCGAACGCAATTTCCTTGCTCGCCTGACCCATCCGCATATCGCCCAGCTGCATGACGGCGGCGTGGCGGACGACGGCACGCCGTATTTCACCCTGGAATACGTCGAAGGCACGCCGATCACGCGTTATTGCGATACGCACAAGCTCGACGTGCGCGGCCGCCTTCGACTTGCGCTGCAGGTCTGCGCTGCGGTCACTTACGCGCATCGCAACCTGATCGTGCACCGCGACCTCAAGCCCTCGAATATCCTGGTCACCGCCGATGGCGAAACCAAGCTGCTCGATTTCGGCATCGCCAAACTTGTCGACGCAGAGCAGAGCCACGGCCGAACCGCGACGCAGTCGCGCATGATGACGCCGGAGTACGCCGCACCGGAGCAGGTGCTGGGCGAGCCGATCACCACCGCGACCGATGTCTATGCGATCGGTGTGCTGGTCTACGAAATGCTCAGCGGCCGACTGCCATACGCGCGCGCGGATGCCGGCGCGGTCAGCTGGGCCAAGGCGGTGATCGAGGAAGCGCCAGAAAGTCTGCGTGGCGCGCTGAGCCGGCCTGCGCCCGCCGACTCGGTCCCTGCCGCCGCGGATGGTCCGGCTGCGACGCGCGGTACGACCCTGCCTGCCCTGCGCCGGCGCCTGCGCGGCGACCTCGATCGCATCGTGCAGCGCGCGCTCGCCAAGGAGCCCGAGGCGCGTTACCCGTCCGTCGAAGCGCTCGCCGACGACCTGCGTGCCGTGATCGACGATCGCGCGATCAGCGGCGGCAGCCGGCGTTATCGTTTGCGCAAATTCGTGCACCGGCACTGGCTGCCGCTGGCTGCTACTGCCGCAATCTTGCTGACCCTGATCGCAAGTGGCGCAGCCGTTGTCTGGCAGGCGCGACAGACCGCGCACGAAGCGCGCACCACGCTCGCGGTGAAGGATTTCCTGTTCGGCCTGTTCACTGCCGTCGATCCGCATGAAGCCAAGGGCCGTGAAGTCAGCGCGCATGAATTGCTCGATCGGGGCGCGCAGCGAATCGAACGTGATCGCTCGCTCGACAACGGGCAGCGAGCCGAGATCGAAAGCACACTGGGGCGTATCTACTATCAGCTGGGTTTGTTCGACCAGGCGAACACGTTGCAGGACCATGCGATCCGCGCATTGTCGGAGAATCGCGAACACGCGTTGCTGCGATTGCAAACAGAGGCCGAGCGCGCCGATACACTGGTTGAACGCGGCGACTTGAAGACCGCGGCCGCGCTTGCCGCCGAGGCCAGCGGGAACGCCGATGCGCTCGCTGGCGTCAGCGCAGACAAGCGGGCGCAATTGCTGCACACACAAGGGCACGTCGCGCTTGCCCAGCGTGATTTCGTGGCAGCTAAACGATTCAGCGATGCCGAGCTGGCGCTGGTGCGAGATGCCCGGGTTGCTCCCGCCGTCCTGTTCAACGCGTTGTCGATGGCGGGTAGTGCCCATTGGGGTCTGTCCGACTACGACGGTGCGGAAGCGCAATTTCGGGAAGCACTCGCCGTTGCGTCACACGACGCAGCGCCGGACGACATGAATGTGGCGCGCGCACAGGCCAACATGGGGCTGATCCTGCAAGCGAAATCGCGCTTCGCGCAAGCGCAGGCGATGTACGAAGCGGTGCTGGCGACGTATCAGAAGGTGCTCGGTCCCGATCATCCGTCCACGCTGGCGATGCACCGTGACTTGGGGCTCAGCTACTACCATCAAGGCCTGTATGCGCAGGCGCGCACAACGCTGGAACAGGTGCTCGCCGCGCAGCGCGTCAAATTCGGCAACGAGCATCCTGCGCTTGCGGGGACCGAGATCAATCTCGGACTGGTGCTGACCGACAGCGGCGATCTGCCCGCCGCGGATCGCGTCCTGGGCGAGGCGCTGGGCATCTTCGAGAAGAAATACGGACGCGACTACCAGGGCGCGACCATCGCCCTCGGTGATATCGCGGTCGTGCACATGCTGCGTGGCGACCTCGACCGCGCCGCTGCCGAGCTGAGCGAAGTCATGCAGCGGCAGAACAAGCCGGACGCGATCGATCCGGACGGTTTCGCCACCTTCTATCGCCTCGGCGAAGTGAAGCGGCGACTTGCGCAAGCCGCAGCAGCGGTGGAACTCGAACGCAAGGCGCTCATCGGCGCGCAGAAGGTTCGCGGCGAAAGCAGTCGTTACACGGCGATGGCGCACCACTTGCTCGCGTTGTCATTGCGCGATGCCGGCGACGAAGCCGGTGCCGAGCACGAGCTGCGTGCAGCGCTTGCTTCGTACGCTTCCTACATTCCGCAGGCCGAACACCCGCTTGCCGCAACCGTACGCTACGACCTCGCCCTGCTGCTCCTCCCGCGGGCCGCCGATCGCGCCGAAGCGCTGCGCCTGCTCACGGAAGCAGTCGCCTTGCGCGAGAAGTTCCTCGGCGTCGACGATGCGCGCACGCAGGCCGCGCGCGCTCCACTGAACAAGGCAAACGCTTCTGCCAAGGCCTGACATCTGATGCCACCTGCCTGCCGCATCCCATGCGGTGACGCGGAGCAGGATTTCGCCGATCATAGGCCAGCCCCTCCCATCCAGACCGCGCAGTCCCGCGTGGTCGTCGACTATCGAGCCCAGACCCATGCAGACTTTTCCCGCGATTTCACTGATCGGCGCACCCACCGATATCGGCGCTGGCGACCGCGGCGCCTCGATGGGCCCCGAAGCGATGCGGGTTGCCGGCCTGGCCACGGCACTGGCCGCGCGCGGCCTTGACGTGATTGACCGCGGCAATCTTTCCGGCCCGATCAATCCGTGGCTGCCGCCCGTCGACGGCTACCGCCACCTGGATGCGGTGGTCGCCTGGAATCGCGCGGTACTGCAGGCAGTCGGCGCAGAATTGGCGCAGGAACGCCTGCCAATCCTGCTCGGCGGCGATCATTGCCTTGCGATCGGTTCCATCGGTGCGGTCGCGCGCCATTGCCGCGAAAACGGCAAGCGTCTCACCGTGCTCTGGCTCGATGCGCATGCGGATTTCAATACAAGTTCCATCACGCCGTCCGGCAACATCCACGGCATGCCGGTCGCCTGCTTGTGTGGCTTCGGTCCGCACGCGTTGACCGAACTCAGTGGCAACTCGCCGGCGATCACGCCCGATCGCATCCGCCAGATCGGCATTCGCTCGGTCGATGCAGGCGAGCGCAAGCTCGTGCGCGACGTTGGTCTGGAGATCTTCGACATGCGCTACATCGACGAAGTCGGCATGAAGCGTGTGATGGAAGAGGCGCTGTTGAATCTGGGCGAAAAGGATCATCTGCACGTGAGCTTCGACATCGACTTCCTCGATCCCGCGATCGCGCCCGGCGTCGGCACCACCATTCCGGGCGGGCCCACCTACCGCGAAGCGCAGCTGTGCATGGAAATGATCGCCGACTGCGGCCGTCTCGGTTCGCTCGACATCATGGAGCTAAACCCTTCGCTCGACGTGCGCAACCAGACCGCAAAAGTCGCGGTCGACCTGATCGAAAGCCTGTTCGGCAAGTCGACGCTGATGCGCGATTGAGCGGCCAGCTCCCGATGGACGGCTTGTAGGCCACCCATTCCCCCAATGCGATGGACATGAGGCCGCGATATCGGCGATAACGTCGCCGACCGCATCTTCGGAGAAGCGTTCCATGGAGTGGCTGTTGCTGGTGCCGATCATCCTGCTGCTTGCCGTGTTCGGCTATCGGCGTGCGCGGCAATCTGGTGAGGCGCCGATAGCGGCGCCTGTCATCGCCGACGCGGGTGTCGCCGAGGTCGATGACGAGTTGCGCGAGATCTTCCTGCTGGAGGCGCGCGGCGAGATCGGCAACCTGCGCCGCGGTCTGCCGCGCTGGCGCATGCAACCGGA
>JBDSFA010000080.1:0-5501 GCA_039919785.1 Dokdonella sp.
TTGACGAGAAACCCGACGAAGTACGCACGCAAAATATCTCGCTCGCGCGCTTCCTCGCCGATCACGGGCGCAGTGAAGCGTTTGCCGATGCGATGGACGACGCGCCGATCCATGTTGCACTGGAACGCATCGCCGCCGGCTTCGATGACGACAATGGCGGTCGCCGCGGCGGCCCCAAGTTTCCACATGCGAGCGAGATCGAGCTACTGCTGCACGTTGCATTCCGTCGAGAAAACACGGGGCGCAATGCATTGACCGAAAGTAATTTGCTGCATGGGGGCTCTTTCCCTCAACCGGCCCTGCGGGCCACCTTCTCAGGTTGGGAGAAGGAAAAAATGATGGCGCGCCTGACGCTCATGCGCATGGCCGAGCGCGGTCTGGCCGACCATCTCGCTGGCGGCTTCTTCCGCTACTGCGTCGACGATCGTTGGGAGATTCCGCACTTCGAGAAGATGCTGTACGACAACGCGCAACTGCTGCCGCTCTACGCGCAGGCATGCATCGCCCTGGAAGCGCCTGCCTTCGGCGACACCACGCGCGCCTGCGCGCACTGGCTCGCTGGCGAGATGCAAGCGGCGGACGGTGGTTTTTGGAGCTCACTCGACGCCGATTCCGAAGGCGAAGAAGGTCGTTACTACGTGTGGCAGCGCGATGACGTCCGCGGCTTGCTCACGGCGGACGAATTCGCGGTCGCTGAAAAGCGCTTCGGTCTCGATCGCGAACCGAACTTCGAGGGACACGCCTGGCACCTGCTGCTCGCTGCATCGATCGACGATATTGCGACGAGCATCAACATCACCGCCGAGGATGCGGCACGGCGCGCGGAAGCATCGCGCGCGACTCTGCTCGACCTGCGCGCGAAACGCGTAAGGCCCGGCCTCGACGACAAAATCCTCACCGCGTGGAACGCCCTGACGATCGCCGGTGCGGCGCGCGCCGCGCGTTGGCTCGCCGATCGCCCACTACTCGCAGAAGCCGAACGCGCGCTCGACTTCCTGCATGCCAACGTCTGGATGGATGGCCGTCTATACGCTTGCCATGCCGGCGGCGTTGCGCGATTCCCCGCCTACCTCGACGACCATGCGTTCCTGCTCGATGCCCTCCTTGCAATGCTGCAAATTCGCTGGAGCGCGCGCGATCTCGCCTGGGCCATCGCCCTGGCCGACGCCCTGCTGGAACACTTCGAAGACACACAGGGTGGCGGCTTCTTCTTCACCGCGCACGATGCGCAGGCATTGCCGCAACGCCCCAAGCCGTGGATGGACGAATCGCTACCGTCCGGCAATGGCGTCGGCGCCCGTGCGCTGCTCAAACTGGGCCATCTGCTCGGCGAGAGCCGTTATATCGATGCAGCCGAACGCTGCCTGCGCGCTGCGTGGCCGACACTGCTGGATCTTCCGCACGCCTGCTGTGCGCTGTTGCTTGCGCTCGACGAATACCTGCAGCCCGCAGCGCATCTCGTCGTGCGTCATCATGCCTTGGCGGATATTTCCGCCTGGATCCACACGAGCGTCGCCTATCGCCAACGCGGCGTGCACGTCTATTTCATTCCGCAGGATGCGGCCGATCTGCCGGGCGTGCTTTCGGCGCCCACCCATGAAGCGGTCAGCGCGTACCTTTGCAGAGGCACGTCGTGCGGACCACCCATCGTGCAACTCGATGCATTCGAACGCGCGCTCGACCAACGAGCGTGACCCTTCGCGAATCCACCAGGGAGATCGCCCTGAATTCCGGCCACCCGCTGCGTGATTGGATGTTTCACGCGCTTCTCGGCGCGTGCCTCGCGCTCGCAAGCACGGTCCATGCTGCGAGCAGCGAAATCGGACCCGCTGACGATTTCCGCACGGCGATGCAAACACTCGTCGCCGGCGACACGCTCACGCTACGCGGCGGCACCTACTCGTTGACGAGTTATTTCAACCTGCAGCTGACCGGTACGGCGACGGCGCCAATTACGATCCGCGCGAAGCCCGGCGAACAACCGCTGCTGCATTTCGTCGGTAGCGGCCAGAACATCGTCAATGTGACCAGCTCCGCCTTTCTTGTTTTCGACGGCGTCGAGTTCAGTGGCGGCTCGCGTGGCATCCGCCTGACCACCTCTTCCGACATCACGATCCGCAACTGCCATGTGCACGACACTGCCGCGAATGCGATCGCCGCGAACGATTCCGGCAGCGACTATGCTCGCCTCGCTTTCATCCACAACGAAATCGACCACACTGGCGCCACCGGTGAAGGCTTCTATCTGGGCTGCGAGGCGGATGCCTGCCGCATGCACGACTCCCTTGTCGCCGGCAACTATATCCACGACCTCACCGGCCCTGCAGTCACCCAAGGCGACGGCATCGAAATCAAGTTCGGCAGCTTTGCAAACATTGTGCGCGACAATGTCATCCACGACACCGCCTATCCGGGCATCACGCTCTACGGCGTCAACGGGCACGGCGCGCGCAACATCATCGAGCGCAATCTTGTCTGGCACAGCGGCGACAACGGCATCCAGGCCGACTCGGACGCGATCATCCGCAACAACATCGTGCTCAGCTCGGCCGCTGCCGGCTTCGGCGCGAACTCGCCGCCCGGCATCACGGCCGGCAATCTCGACATCGTCAACAACACGCTGATCAACGCGCAAAACGACACGATCCATCTAAGCGGCGTTGGCGCAGCCGTCCTCATTGCCAACAACGCGCTGTATGCGAGCGGCCACAATGCCGTGTTCGCGAGTGGCACGACCAACCTCGTCACGCTCAGCGACAATGTCGGCAGTGGTTCACTCTCCGGAGTTTTGGCTGGCTTCGATGCCAGCGGCGACATTGCCGCCGATTTCGTCGCCGGCAGTTACTCCGGAACGCTGCCACAAAACCTCATCCCGAAGCTGCGCTTGCTCGGAAGCGCAGACGCTGCGCGACTTTCGGGTGATGACTTCGACGGCGTCGTGCGCGGCACGTCATCTGATGTCGGCGCCTACCGCGCGCGCGCCAACGATCTGCCGAGCTGGATATTGCAAGCAACGTTCAAGCAATCACCGACGATCTTTGTGGACGGATTTGAGGGCGGGACGGCGCCATAGTCCAATCCTGCTGACGCTGGACGAGACGCGGCGCGGCGGCGCTGCAACGATGCGCCGCTGCGCGCTGCCGCAGGCGCTGGTCGCACGCTACGGCGATGCCCTTCTCCTTCTGCGCGATACGGACATGGCGCTCTATCAGGCCAAACGCGTTGGAAGGAAACGCGTGCGCTGGGGAACGAATCTGATCGCGCGCATCCCTGAGGGATGGATGCTGTGCAACGGCACTGACGAGGAATTTTCTGTCGTCGCACTCCTGTTTGAATATGTTGTTGATCGCCAAGATGGAATTTGAAATTGGCTGGCGGCGACGCAGAACCCCCATCGACGTGACGCCGCGACCGTGCTCTGTCGGTCGTACGCTCTCCAGCGCGTGATCCTGGCCGGCCACCGCACGCTTGCCGATGAAGGGCGGTCGGATTTGCGGATGGGGTTTGCGTGAAGCGGCCGTCAAAATGCGACGCGTTCGCTCATGGCGGGGCTACGACACCAAGACGCCACACCCTCTGCACATACAACCTCGCCGTGCGTTGCAGCAGCGCGCGCACGAGCGTGAATGCCAACATGCCGACCAACATGGCGCAGACGACTCCGCCCGCGACCCACGACACGCCTGCCATGGCGGCGAGATTGCGCATTGCGCTCATGCAAGCGGTCATGACAACCGCCATGATGACGAGGTCGACTGCGATACCGCCCAATCCGGCGACGACCCTGCCCGCGAAACGAGCTCGTTTCGACGAGAGCCGGCACAGGTGCGGCAGCACGATCGCGATGACCATGGCGAGCATCGTCAAAGGGAACCAGCGCCAGTGATCGCCAATGGTATCGAGCCACCCATCGCTCGTTGCGCCGCGGGTGCTGCAAAGATCGAGCAGCGCCTGCGGTGGCACGCGCAGAAAATCGAGCGTGATGCCGACACTGATGGCGGCCGCACACGGCAGCATATCGCGGCGAACGCAGCAACCAATGGCGCCTGCCGCGCCCAGCAGTTCGATCCCCACGCAGATCAGCACGCCGCAGCCCGTCCATGTGCCACTGCCTTGCATCGGATTGCCCACGACAGGCAGCGTCACCACCACATACCCGAGCAGGGCGACCGCAGCCATGCGCGACACGGACCAGCACGCGCTCGATGGACTCGGCGCTGCGAGCCGCGCAACGCCTTCGTCCGCGGCCGTCATGTCCGCATCGCTGAGCGCCGGCATAAGCCTAGCCGACAGTGATCGCGACATCGTTCATCACGGCATACCAGGTGCACACGACACCGGCCGGCGAAATGCCGCCGGAACCGTTCGAATGCGGCACGGTCCGCACAATCGAACCGCATAGAGCCGGGCGCTGCGCGATGCCGTTGGGCCACGGCGGGCTCTGGTAGCCGCGATAGTCGTAGACCCATTCTTCAGCATCGACCAGACCGCGACCCTGGAATCGCACGCTGTTCGGATTGCCGTAGCTGATTGAACCGTTGAGCGCGAGTTCCCATCCGGGGCCGAAAATGCGGCCACGGAAAATGCCCATCGGTGCCGAGACGATCTCGATCTGCCCACGACCGAACTGCAGATCGTTGAACGGTTTCGCCAACGCGGGATCGTTGAGCAGGCTGCGGTAGGTCCAAAGCCCGTTCAAGCTGCCGATTTCCGGCACATAACTCATGCTGCCTCCGAGTGGAACAGTGCGATACGCGACGACATCGACAATCCCTAGCGCACGTCCACGCGAAACAGTTTCTTGTGCACACCAAGCGCCGCGCCGGCCGCCATCAGTTGCGTCTGTCCGAGCACGCCATCGCGCGTACGAATTTCGACATGGATGCGCGCCTGTTCGACCTCCGCCGCACTCAATCCGTGCAACGAGAAGAATGCCTTCACTTCCAGATGCGTCTGGCAATTGGCGCAGTACTGAACGCTCCAGCGGCTGAGCACGGCTTCGCGGCCGATCAGTTGTTGCTTGCCGTCGATGTCGGCGTAGGCGGACACCACGAACGAACCTCGAATCGGCGCCCGATTGAGCCCGGAGACGCGCACTGTTTTCGCGCTGCTATCCTGCACATCCGCACTCACGAGCGCCTTTGGCGCCTCTTCGAGCGAGCCGGGGCCGTAGGTGAAACCCAGTTGCGTCTCGATGTTGATGCAGTCCATCGAGGTGTAGCTGCGTTCCTTGCCGTCCTCCGTCCGCTTGAACGGATCGAGCGGCGAGTCAAGCGACAACCACGCATTCGGAACCGTGCCGGGCGTCGGACCTTGGTTGTCGACGGAGTTCGTGCCCGGATAGCCATCAATCACGTCGAGTCGATCTGTGAAGCCATGGCGCTTCTGCCACAGCCAGAAAATACGATCGATGAAGCAATGATGGAAGAAGAAGATCGGATCCAGACCGGCCGTGTCGTTCTCGCCCATGTCGCCATTGGCGCCTTCGATCGGTGAGAAAT
>JBDSFA010000457.1:0-7272 GCA_039919785.1 Dokdonella sp.
TCAGGTTCGCGCAATCTCGGCCTTCAGGCGTTCGGCAAAGGTCGCGATCGGCATTGATCCGAGGTCTTCACCCGCCCGTGTACGCACGGAAACGGCTCCCGACTCCCTCTCGCGGTCACCCACGACGAGGAGATAGGGAACCTTGCCCAGCGTATGTTCGCGGATTTTATAGCCAATTTTCTCATTGCGCAAATCGGCCTCCACGCGGAAACCTTGCGTGACAAGGGTTTGCGTAGTTTCGGCGACGAAATCGGCCTGCGCATCGGTGATATTCATGACCACAGCCTGGACCGGGGCCAGCCAGGCCGGGAAAAGCCCGGCATGGTGTTCGATCAAAATACCGATGAAACGCTCCATCGAGCCGACGATGGCCCGATGCAGCATGGCCGGATGGCGTTTCTGGCTGTGTTCGTCCACATATTCGGCGCCGAGGCGCTCGGGCATCATGAAATCGACTTGCATGGTGCCGACCTGCCAAGCGCGCCCGATCGAGTCCTTGAGGTGGTATTCGATCTTCGGCGCATAAAACGCGCCCTCACCCGGCAACTCCTCCCACTCGACACCGGCCGCGCGCAGCGCCCGGCGCAGCATGTCCTCGGTGCGGTCCCAGAATTCGTCGGAGCCGATGCGCTTTTCCGGGCGCAACGCGAGCTTGATCGCGATGTCGGTGAAGCCGAAGTCGGCATAAACCGCCATCGCCTGCTGATGGAACGCGGTGACTTCTGGCTCGACCTGATCTTCGGTGCAAAAAATATGACCGTCGTCCTGGGTGAACGCACGCACGCGCATGATGCCGTGCAGTGCGCCAGACGGCTCGTTGCGATGGCAGCCGCCGAACTCGCCGTAGCGGACCGGCAACTCGCGATAGCTGCGCAAGCCGGTGTTGAAGATCTGCACGTGACCCGGGCAGTTCATCGGTTTCAGTGCATACGTGCGCTTCTCCGATTCGGTGAAGAACATGTTTTCGGCGTAGTTGTCCCAGTGACCGGACTTCTTCCACAACGCCACGTCGAGCACCATCGGACAGCGCACTTCCTGGTAGCCGCAGCGCTTGTAGACACCGCGCATGTGCTGCTCGACCTGCTGCCAGATGGTCCAACCCTTTGGGTGCCAGAACACCATGCCGGGGCTTTCTTCCTGCTGATGAAACAGATCCAGCGCCTTGCCGATCTTGCGGTGATCGCGCTTCTCCGCTTCTTCCAGCTGATGCAGATGCGCAGCGAGATCCTTGTCGTTGAGCCAAGCGGTGCCGTAGATGCGCGACAGCATCGCGTTATTGGAATCACCGCGCCAATAGGCTCCGGCGACCTTCATCAGCTTGAAGGTAGCCAGCTTGCCCGTGTTCGGCACGTGCGGGCCGCGGCACAGATCGGTGAATTCGCCTTGTGTATAGAGCGACAGATCCTCGTTCGCTGGAATGCTCTCGATGATCTGCGCCTTGTACTCCTCGCCCTTGGCGCGGAAATACGTGACCGCTTCATCGCGCGCCATCACCGAACGCGAGACCGGGAGCGCCTCGGCCACGATCTTCTTCATCTCCGCCTCGATCTGCACAAGATCCTCAGGCGTGAACTGGCGCTCGAACGCGAAGTCGTAGAAGAACCCGTTGTCGATGACCGGACCGATCGTGACCTGCGCTTTCGGAAACAGACGTTGCACAGCCTGCGCCAGCAGATGCGCGGTCGAGTGGCGGATGATTTCGAGTGCTTCTGGACTCTTGATCGTCACGATCTCGAGCTTCGCGTCGTGATCCATCGTGCGGCTGCTGTCGACGAGCTGGCCGTCGACCTTGCCGGCCAGGGCGGCCTTGGCGAGTCCAGCGCCGATCGAGGCAGCAACATCCTGCACGGTCGGGGCGTTCTCGAATTGCTTCTGGCTGCCGTCGGGGAGCGTGATATTGATCATGGGATGATTTTCTTGACCCGCTGGCTAGTGCTCGTGCATTGCCAGCATACCGGCCATCCTTGGCCATGAAAAAAGGGCGCCGAAGCGCCCTTTTTCACGGAACGGACGATTCGCGCAATTCTCAGATGAGGAGGAAGGTTCGCGTCATGGTGATCGTGTCCTTTCGAACTACGACTCTCGTCAGTCAAAATGTGGGCTGTCGTGCAGCATCGGCTAGTCTCCATGAACCATTGCGCCAAATCAAGCCGAAACCTTGCAAGGTGGAGCCCAGTGAATCGACATCATCCCTTCCGCGCTGCGCTCGCCGCAACCGCCCTGCTGGTCGCGTTTGACGCCGCCGCCGCCATCGCACGGAAGCCAAAACTGCAGGCGCCGTGGCTGCCGATTGATCCGGGCATCGCGCATTGCGATGCCGGCAAGCAGAAAGCCGTCTTGACCAATGCCGCGCTGCGTTTCGCCATCGCCATCGATGGCAAGAGCCTGCGGCCGTCCGCATTCGACAACGGCTTTTCCGGCGCAAATCACGCATTGGCAGGCGAACTGTTTTCGATACTCCCGCGTGGCGGCAAGCAGATCGATGGCAGCCGCTTCCAGCTCGATGGTGCGGTGAGTTGCAAGCCGGTCGCCGCTGTCGCGAGCGCGGCGAGAGCGGCCAATCGGCAGGCCGGCATCTCCCTTCATGCAAAACTGAGGGATCCGTCGAGCGGCCTCACCCTGGATTGGCGCGCGTTGCTGCGCAACGGCAGCACCTACGTGCGCGTGGAGCTGCGTTTCGAAGCCGACAAGACGATGGATCTGGCCTCGGTTACGTTGATCGATCTCGATCTCGACGGCGCCTGGGTCGACGGCACCGCCAGCGGGTCACCGATCATCGCCGACGAACGTTTTTTCGGCTTCGAACACCCGATGGCGGAGGCCCTCGTCATCGACGGCCACGCCACGATGACGGTCAAGCGCGTACTGCCGATGCGCGGCGGCGTTGTGGCGGATTATTCAGCGGTTTTCGGCGTGACGCCACAAGGCCAGCTGCGGCGCGGTTTTCAGGCTTACCTGGAGAACGAACGTGCGACGCCGTTCCGCACCTTCCTGCACTACAACTCCTGGTACGACATCGGCTACTTCACGCCGTACACGCAGGACGAAGCCGTCGGCGTGATCAACGCTTACGGTCAGAAGCTGGTGCACGACCGCGGCGTCACGATGGATTCGTTCCTGTTCGACGACGGCTGGGACGACCACACGCGATTGTGGCAATTCAGCAAGGATTTCCCGCATGGGTTCACGCCCGTGCGCGAAGCGGCAGAGAAGATCGGCGCCGAGCCCGGCGTGTGGCTGTCGCCATGGGGCGGCTATGGTCCGCCGCGCGCGATCCGGCTCAAGACGGCGAAAGATGGCGGCTACGAAGTCGACGACCAGGGCATCGCACTCTCCGGCAAGAAGTACTACCCGCTGTTCCACGACGCGGCGGTGCAGCTACTGAAAAAATACGGCATCAACCAGTTCAAGCTGGACGGCACCGGCAGTCCGGACAAGGTCACGCCCGGCAGCGACTTCGATAGCGATTTTTCGGCCGCGATGGCACTGATCAACGACCTGCGCGCGATCAAGCCGGACCTGTTCATCAACCTCACCACGGGCACCTGGCCATCGCCGTTCTGGCTGCGCACGGCCGACTCGATCTGGCGCGGTGGCGAGGATCATTCGTTTGCCGGTGTCGGCGACAATCGCCAGCGCTGGATCACCTATCGCGACGCCGATACCTACGGCGGCATCGTTCGCCTTGGGCCGCTGTTTCCGCTCAACTCTCTGATGCTTCACGGCGTCATTTACGCGCGCAAGGCGCAGGGACTCAATACCGATCCCGGCAACGACTTCGCCGACGAAGTACGTTCGTATTTCGCCACGGGGACCGGCCTGCAGGAGCTATACATCTCGCCGGATCTGCTGACCGAACAGAATTGGGACGATCTTGCCGCGGCGGCAAAATGGGCGCGCGCAAATGCAGTCACCTTGCGCGACAGCCACTGGATCGGCGGCGACCCGGCGCGCCTGCAGGTCTATGGCTGGGCGTCCTGGTCACCGGACCACGCGGTGATTTCGTTGCGCAATCCAAGCGATCAAGCGCAGGCGTTCGCGCTGGATGCTGCCGCTGCGCTCGAACTGCCAACGAGGGCCGCTCGCGACTGGACCGCAAAATCGGCGTTCAGCGCGGCCGAGAGCGTACAACTGCATGCTGGCCAGACTGAAATCGTGAAGCTGAAGCCGTTTGAAGTCGTCGTGTGGAATTTGCTTCCAGCGACGGCAAAGAGCACATCTGCCAAACCGTGAACCACGCAGGCAAGTTCGCGGTACGGCTGCGCTCCATCACCGCCGCACGAACTTTTCGAACGCCACACCGGTTGAGTGCGAGCCGGGTCGTCGCGCAACGAAAAACGGCGCAGCCCGTGAAGGTTGCGCCGTTTCCGATTCCCAAAGTGGTGGGCGGTACAGGGATCGAACCTGTGACCCCTACCATGTCAAGGTAGTGCTCTACCGCTGAGCTAACCGCCCCTATCGCATTCCGTTTCCGGCCTGCGAGGGGCGCGCAAGGTAACACGGCACTTGCTTTTCGACAACCTCGCCAGCGCGGATGCCGTGCCAGCGCGGCGCGCGGCCTGGATCTGGACGTCTGTGTTGTCAGGCTGCTGCGCTCAGCCCATCAAACCCTGCTCGCGGATGCGATGGATCTCGTCACGCAGGCGCGCGGCGTCCTCGAATTCCAGATCCTGCGCATGCTTGTACATCTGCGCCTCAAGCTGGCGCAGCTTGGTCGAAATCTGTTGCGGCGTCATCGTTCGATAGTCAGCCATCTGCTCGGCCACCTTGCGTGCCGCGGCACCACGACCGCGCGGCTTCAGGCTATCGGCCTCGCGTGCCCCCTCCATGATGTCGGTGACCTTGCGGATGATCGTCGTCGGCGTGATCCCGTGCTCCAGGTTGTATTCGACCTGCTTGGCGCGACGCCGATCGGTCTCGTCGATCGCCGCCTGCATCGAGCGGGTCACCTTGTCGGCGTACAGAATCGCGGTGCCGCGCAGATTGCGTGCGGCGCGACCAATAGTCTGGATCAACGAACCGGTCGAACGCAGGAAACCTTCCTTGTCGGCATCGAGGATCGCGACCAGCGACACCTCGGGCATATCCAGCCCTTCGCGCAACAGATTGATACCGACCAGCACATCGAATTTGCCCAGACGCAGGTCGCGGATGATTTCGACGCGCTCGACTGTTTCGATATCCGAATGCAGGTAGCGCACGCGGATGCCGTGTTCCTCAAGATATTCGGTGAGGTTTTCCGCCATGCGTTTGGTCAACGTCGTGACCAGCACGCGATCGCCCATCGCGATGCGCGCATTCGCTTCCGAAAGCAGATCGTCAACCTGCGTACGCGCAGGCCGCACTTCGATCTGTGGATCGGTGAGCCCGGTCGGGCGCACCACCAGTTCGACAATATTGCCTTGCGACTTCTCGATTTCGTACGGTCGCGGCGTTGCCGACACGAAGATCGCGCGCGGCATGCGCTCTTCCCATTCCTCAAACTTCAGCGGCCGGTTGTCCATCGCCGACGGCAAGCGGAAACCGAACTCGACCAGGGTTTCCTTGCGCGAGCGGTCGCCCTTGTACATCGCCCCGAGCTGCGGAATCGTCACATGCGATTCGTCGACGACAAGCAGCGCATCCGGCGGCAGATAATCGAACAAGGTCGGCGGCGGTTCGCCGGGTGAGCGCCGGGTCAGGTGGCGCGAATAGTTCTCGATGCCCTGGCAGTAGCCAACCTCGGTCATCATCTCAAGATCGAACTGGGTACGCTGCTGCAGGCGTTGCGCCTCGACCAGCTTGTTCGCCTTGTACAGATAGTCGAGTCGGTCCTTCAGCTCGATCTTGATCGTCTCGATCGCATTGAGCACGGCCTGGCGCGTCGTCGCGTAGTGCGTTTTCGGATAGATCGTGAAGCGCGGAACCTTGCGGATCGTCTCGCCGGTCAGAGGATCGAAGATCGACAGGTTCTCGATGTCGCCATCGAACAACTCGATGCGCAGCGCCTCGGTTTCCGATTCCGCAGGAAACACGTCGATGATCTCGCCGCGCACGCGGTAGCTACCTCGACGCAGTTCGTAATCGCCGCGCGTGTACTGCAACTCGGTCAGGTGCCGGATCAGTTCGCGCTGATCGGTATGTTCGCCGCGCGACAGGATCAGGCGCATCGACAGGTAATCCTGCGGATCGCCTAGTCCGTAGATTGCCGAGACGGTCGCGACGATCAGCGAATCGGACCGCGACAACAGTGCCTTGGTCGCAGCGAGACGCATCTGCTCGATGTGCTCGTTGATCGAGGCGTCTTTCTCGATGTAGGTGTCGCTGCCGGGGATATACGCCTCCGGCTGGTAGTAGTCGTAGTAGCTGACGAAGTACTCGACCGCGTTGTGCGGAAAGAACTCCTTGAACTCGCCGTAGAGCTGCGCGGCGAGCGTCTTGTTCGGCGCCATCACGATGGTCGGCTTCTGGATGTTCTGGATCACGTTCGCGATCGTGAAGGTCTTGCCCGAGCCGGTGACGCCGAGCAGGGTCTGCTGCGCAACTCCCGCCTCAAAGCCTTGCGTCAGGCGCGTGATCGCCGCCGGCTGATCGCCGGAGGGCTGGAACGGGGAAACCAGTTGGAAGCGATCGCTCATCGGAGGGCCTTTGCAAGCCCGTCAGTATAGAAGACGCAACAGTTCAGATGATTCGCCTGTGATGGCGACCGCATTCTGGCGTTTCCAATCGTGAAATTCCTACACACGCATTGGTTGCCTGGCCATCGCCGACGACAGCGACGATTTCTAGTATGGCCCGTCGTCAACCGGAGCCTTTGCCATGTCGCATGGAACGCTGCACACCCGTGGATTCAGCTTGATCGAACTCCTCATGAGCATGACCATCGTTGCGGTCCTGCTGATGATCGCATCACCCAGTTTCGCCACTCTGATCGGCCGCAGCCGCAGTCAAAGCGCACGTGTCGCACTCGATACCGCACTGAACCTCGCGCGGCTATCCGCCATCAGCCGCGGTACGCATGTCGTCGCATGCCCAAGCGTCGACCAGCAACAATGCCTGCACGGCACCGAATGGCACCACGGCTGGCTGGTATTCGCGGATCTCGACCATGACGGGGCACACTCGGCGAATGAACCCCTGATCGGCGTCATGCAGGCGCAGCCCAGCGGCGTCGGCATCCTGAGCACGACAGGCCGACTGCACGTCGACTACCAGCCGGACGGCAGCGCCGGCGGCACCAATCTCACGCTGACGGTGTGCGATCGCGCCGCCGGAGCGGCCAACGCGTCAACC
>JBDSFA010000470.1:0-6496 GCA_039919785.1 Dokdonella sp.
TCTTGTCCCGCGCCAGCCCGCTGCTGGGATTGGTCTCGTGCTGGAGGTAGGCGAACGCCTTTCCTGGAGATGCTGCAGCAACTGTTCCGATGTGAACGTACGCAATGGCGGAAGCGGACGCACGGTAAGCGGGTTGAGAAGTTTTCGGCGACGGTATTCGGCGTCAGCAGGCCTATGCAACCGGTCGCCGAGCGGTCAGGTTCACCGGCGTATGCTGACTTTCGGCAAGCCCAACGCGGCAACCACAGGGCGTGTCCTTCGCACAAAGGATCGATGATGCCAGCCAATGCGCTTGGAAGGGTCACGCATGCGCGTCAGCATTGTTTGCTGTCGAACAGCCGATACAGCGTGATGCTTAGCGATAGCGGCTCCGGTTTCAGCCGCTGGTGCGATCTGGCGGTCACGCGCTGGCGCGAAGATGTGGCCAGCGATCCATGGGGTAGTTATCTTCTGTTACGCGACGAAGTCAGCGGCAACGTGTGGTCCCCTACACGTCAGCCATACGGGACGGAGCTGCCGGATGACGCCGTGTCCTTCCACCCCGGCCGCGCGGCGTTCAGCCGTCGCAATGATGATCTACACAGCTTGCTGGAGGTCGCGGTCGACCCTGAGTCAGACATCGAACTGCGTCGCCTCACGTTGACCAATCACGGTGATCGCACGCGAACGCTATCAATAACCTCGTACACGGAGATAGTCATCGGGCCTGCGGCTTCGGACAACGCCCACCCCGCCTTTTCGAAGATGTTCGTTCAGACCGATCGGGATGCGGCAAGCGGCCTATTGCTGGCCACTCGGCGGCGGCGCTCCAACAGCGAGCCGGAAGTCTGGGCCGCGCAAACGTTACAGGTGCTGGGCGAGCCGCTCGACAGTACCCTCGAATACGAGACCGATCGCGCTCGCTTTCTGGGTCGCGGACGCAACCTTAGGCGCGCGCAGGCGATGCAACCTCATTGCGCCCTGTCCAATTCATCCGGTTGCGTGCTTGATCCGATATTCAGCTTGCGTCGGAGCCTCAGTCTCGCCCCGGGTGCAACGGCCACGCTGCTGCTTTGGATGAAACTCGCGGACTCGCGCGCCGAAGCGCTCACGCTGTCGATGCAACGGGACAACGCAAACGCGCCGCAGCAGTTGTTCTCGGCGGCTGTCGCGCATGCAGAGAACGAACTCGAACAGCTGGATATCGATGCGGCGCGCGGTGCGCGGATCGCGCATTGGCTGGACGCCGTGCTGGCCAGCGACCCGGCGCAGCGTCCCGCGAGCAGCGTACTCGGACAAGGCCGCGGCGGACCCCCTGTATTGTGGGGGGCCGGCATTTCCGCGGATCGTCCGATCCTGCTGCAGTGTCTGCAAAGTCCCGCCGACCTGGCGTGTACGCGAGATCTCTTACTCGCGCAGAATCTTTGGCGGGGCAAACAGCTGGCTGTCGACGTCGTGCTGCTCAATACGGCTACCGGCGGCGAAGGCGACCGCCTGCAGAAGATGCTTGAGCCCCTGACGACGGCACAAGACAGCCGATTGAAGGCGGATGCCATCGCGGTCAAATGCGAGCTGTTTGCGCTGCTCGACGCCGCAATCAACGTCGCGGTGCGCAACGGTCTGGTGACCGCCGCGCGCGTGGTTTTGGGTCTGCCGCTTCGCAAGAACGAAGACGACGCACCCGTGGCGGCCGACGCCCTCACGGAAACCGCAATTCCATCGCCGATCAAGGCGAGCGTGCCCGCAGGGGCGCTGCCCTCCTTCACCTCCGTCCTCGAATTCGCGAACGGCCTCGGCGGTTTCAGCGATGACGGCCGCGAGTATGAAATACATCTGACCGACGAACGCTGCACTCCGGCGCCGTGGGTGAATGTGATCGCAAATCCCCACTTCGGCTGCCTCATTTCGGCCGAGGGCGGCGGTTATACCTGGTCGATGAACAGCCAGCAGAATGCGATCACGCCGTGGCCGAATGATCCGGTCAGCGATAGTCCGCACGAAGTAATCTACTTGCGCGACGCGGAGAGTGGCCAATTGTGGAGTGCGACTGCACTTCCGATCCGCATTTCCGGAGCGAAATACCATGTCACTCACAGCAAGGGCTGCAGTCGCTTCGTCACAGACGCGCATGGTATCGATCTCGACCTGACGCTCTGCGTGCCACCACAGGATTCGATCAAGCTGTCGCGGCTGCGCTTGTGCAACCGCTCAGCGAATACGCGTCGCTTGTCGGTCACTGCCTTCGTCGAATGGGCACTGGGTGCCAATGGCACGACTGCGGCACCGTACGTGATCACGGCACGCGACGGACAAACCGGTGCCTTGTTCGCGCGAAACCCCTGGCGCGCTGATTTCGGCGATCGCATCGCGTTTCTCGATCTGTGCGGACAGCAGCACTCCATGAGTGGCGATCGCTGCGAGTTTCTCGGCCCGTTCGGCACCGTGGAACAACCGGCTGCGCTGCAAGACTGTTCGCCGTTGCGGGGTCGATTCGGCGCCGGTGTCGATCCGTGTGGCGCATTGCAGGCGCGGATCGAATTGCCGCCGCACACGCAAATCGAAATCGTTATGTTGTTAGGTGATGCAGCGGGTGAAATGCAGGCGCAAGCGCTGATCCAGAAATATCGCACGATCGCGTTCGAGCAAGTGCTCATTGACATACGAACCCAGTGGCGCCGCGTGCTCGATACGATCCGGGTGCGCACGCCCAATCGCGCAATGGACATCCTGCTCAACGACTGGCTGTTGTACCAGGCGCTTGGTTGCCGTGTGTGGGCGCGCACTGCCTACTACCAAGCCAGCGGTGCCTACGGGTTTCGCGATCAGTTGCAGGACATCATGGCGCTCTGCGTGAGCCGGCCGGATATTGCGCGCGAACAGCTGCTGCGGGCTGCAGGTCGCCAGTTTGCGCAAGGCGACGTACAGCACTGGTGGTTGCCGCCGGGCGGCGCCGGCATCCGCACGCGGATCAGCGACGATCGCGCCTGGCTCGTCTACGTCGCCTCCCACTATGTCGACGTTAGCGGCGACGCCGCTGTATTGGACGAAGCGTTGCCGTTTCTGGTCGGTCAGGCAATCCCCGATCATGCCCGCGACACTTTTTTCGTTCCCACCGAGTCGGCGCAAAAGGCCAGCGTGTACGAGCATTGCGCGCTCGCAATCGATGCCAGTCTGACGGTCGGCGCGCACGGCCTGCCATTGATGGGAACGGGCGACTGGAACGACGGCATGAATGCCGTTGGCGAACAGGGCCGTGGCGAGAGCGCCTGGCTCGGTTGGTTCCTGCTGGCCTCGATCGAAGCGTTCACGCCGCATGCCGAACGACGTGGCGATCGTGAGCGCGCAAAACGCTGGACCGCCTATGCCGCCAATCTGCGCGACGCGTTGGAGCGCGCATGGGATGGTCAGTGGTACCGCCGCGGATACTATGACGACGGCACGCCGCTGGGCTCGCGTGAAAGCACCGAATGCCAAATCGATGCCATCGCGCAATCGTGGAGCGTCATGGCCGGCGCTGTCAGCCCGCAACATACTGCCGAGGCCATGGCTTCGATCGATCGCATGCTGGTAGACCACAAGAACCATATCGCACTTCTGTTCACGCCGCCGTTCGATGGCGGCACGGCCAATCCGGGCTACATCAAGGGCTATCCGCCTGGCGTGCGCGAAAATGGCGGCCAGTACACCCACGGTGCGATCTGGTCGATCTTCGCCTGGGCACGACTCGGTGACGGCGAACGCGGCGGTGCGCTGTTCGATATTCTCAATCCGATCCTGCATGCAGATAGCGCCGAAGCGATCGACCGCTACAAGGTGGAACCGTATGTCTCGTGTGCGGACGTCTACTCTGTCGCACCCCACGTGGGTCGCGGCGGCTGGACCTGGTACAGCGGTTCCGCTGCCTGGCTGTATCGCGCGGGGCTCGAAGCCCTGCTGGGATTTCAATTGCACGGCGATCGCTTGCGCATCGACCCGTGCATTCCAAGCCACTGGGACGGATTCCAACTCATCTACAAGCGACGCGGTCAAACGGATGTGTCGACTGAATACGAGATCTGCGTCGAAAATCCACGGCACGCCTGTCGGGGAGTCAGCAGTTTGGCGCTGGACGGCGCTGCGTTGGCACCCGCTGATGCCATTGTCCTCGTGGATGACGGCAATACGCATACCCTGCGCATCGTCCTCGGATAAAAGCCTCCCGATATTCGCGTCAATCTCGCCTGCTTCCGCGCGCGACGGTTTTCGGCCTCGAGTGTTCGTCAACGTACAGACGCGCGACGCCGCAACGCGCAGATTGAAATCACATGGCGACCGCATGCACCGGACATGCTTTGCTCGACGGCTTTTCCTCCAGCATCCCGATCGCGAGGTTCCAGCATGAGCACTCATGGTCATACTACCGCCACCGAGTCGGGCCAGGCCTGCTGCAATGCCGGTACACGCGAGGCCGCGAATGATGCGTCGAGCGGCGACGAACGAGACCCCGTGTGCGGCATGAAGGTCGACCCAGGCTCGGCAAAGCATCACGTCGAGCATCAGGGAAAGACGGTCCATTTCTGTTCGGCTCGGTGCAAGGAAAAATTTATTGCGGACCCGGCGCAGTACCTTGATCCACCCGGAGCCGCGGAAACAGCGTCTCCCGACGCGATCTATACCTGCCCGATGCATCCGCAAATCCGGCAGAAGGGTCCGGGGAATTGCCCGATATGCGGCATGGCACTCGAGCCGGAAATTCCGACCGGCGAAACCGATGACGCCGAGCTGCAGGCGGTCCAACGCAAATTCCTGATCGGCGCGGCACTGGCGATTCCGCTGCTGGTGATTGCAATGGGCCCGCACCTGTTCGGGATTCACCCGAGCGAAACGACCGCGCGCATGCTGCGTTGGGCAGAGCTGCTGTTGTCGCTGCCACTGGTCCTGTGGGCGGGTCTTTCCTACTACGTGCGCGGCTGGAACGGCGTCGTCGCGCGATCGCCGAACATGTATTCATTGATCAGCCTTGGTGTTCTTGTCGCATTCGGTTTCAGCCTGGTTGCCACGTTCTTCCCGTCACTGTTTCCGCAGGCGATGCGTGATGCGCACGGACTGGTCGGCGTCTACTTCGAATCAGCCGGCGTCATCATTGCTCTGGTGCTGATGGGCGAGTGGCTGGAGTTGCGCGCCCGCGGCAAGACTTCCGCCGCAATCCGACGCTTGCTCGATCTGGCACCCAAGACGGCGCGGCGCATACTCGCCAACGGCGATGAAGAGCAAATCGCCCTCGATCAAGTACAGGTCGGCGATCTGTTGCGCATTCGCCCCGGAAAAAAAATTCCCGTCGACGGCATCGTGGTCGAGGGATCGAGCAGCATTGACGAATCCCTGCTCACCGGCGAACCGCGACCGGTCGAAAAGCGCATCAATGATCGCTTGACGGGCGGCACGCTCAACGGCACCGGCAGTGTGAAGATGCGCGCCGATCGCATCGGCCACGACACCGTTCTTGCGCAAATCGTCGCCCTCGTCGCACAGGCACAACGGTCCAGGGCTCCGTTGCAGCGCCTCGCCGATCGCGTGTCCTTGTTCTTCGTGCCCGCGGTAGTAGTAGTCTCCGTTGCGACCTTCGCCGTGTGGCTACTGTGGGGGCCGGAGCCGCGCCTTGCCTATGCGATTGTCAACGCAGTCGCTGTGCTGATCATTGCCTGCCCCTGTGCGCTGGGCCTGGCGACGCCGATTTCGATCATGGTCGCCAGCGGACGTGGCGCTGAAATGGGCGTGCTGTTCCGCGATGCTGCAGCGATCGAAGGCCTCGCTGCGATCGATGTACTGGTCGTCGACAAGACCGGCACTTTGACTGAGGGCACACCCACGCTCACTGACGTGAATGCTGTCGATGGCACGACCGAAGACGAGGTGCTTGCGCTGGCAGCGGCGCTCGAAGCGGTGAGCGAGCACCCGCTCGCTCGCGCGATACTGGAAGGCGCCCACGCGCGCAGCATCTCGTTTGCCGCGGTGCAGGATTTTGCCTCAGTGACAGGCCAAGGCGTGCGCGGCCGCATCGAAAAATCGGAGATCGCGCTCGGCAACGCTGCATTGATGCAGTCGGTCGGCGCCGATCCCACGCCAATGGCGAACCGTGCGGACGCGTTACGCCGCAACGCGAAGACCGTGATGTTTCTCGCCCGCGATGGCAAGCTCGCGGGCTTGGTCGCCGTGCAGGATCCAGTCAAGCCCGATGCGAGGGAAATTCTTGCCGCGCTGCGCAAGGACCACCTGCGTATCGTGATGCTTACGGGCGACAGCGAAGCGACCGCACGAGCGGTCGCCACGGGACTGGGCATCGACGAATTCCATGCCAGCCAGACGCCTGCAAAGAAGGCCGGCTGGATTGCGCAGGCGAAAGCTTCCGGTGCACGCGTCGCCATGGCCGGAGACGGCGTCAACGACGCGCCGGCGCTGGCGGCGGCGGATGTCGGCATCGCCATGGGCAGCGGCTCGGACGTGGCGAAGGAAAGCGCGCAAATAACGCTGATCAAGG
>JBDSFA010000394.1:0-11140 GCA_039919785.1 Dokdonella sp.
CGCGTCATCCCCGCGAAGGCGGGAATCCAGTGCCTCACGTGAACCGAAAACGCCCGAAGACACTGGATTCCCGCTTTCGCGGGAATGACAAAAAGTGGGGATTCGCGCTTAAGTCAGTGCCATTCGAGTCAGGTTCGGTTGCTGCGTGGATGAGGTGACTCTAACCCCGTTCTTCTGGACCCCGTTATTCTGGTCCACCTGAATTCGCCGTGACCGCGCTTCGCTCTCGTTCGGCTTGGCGCTCGCCTGGAACCCCGGCTAACGGGCTTGCAGCCTGCGTCTCGCCAGCTGAGTATCTACGATCTAGACACAAAAGGAATCGAACCATGCACACCATCGTCAAAAAATGGGGCAACAGTGCTGCCGTGCGCATTCCGGCATCGATTATGGAATCGCTGCGGCTGCAACTGGACGAATTCGAGGTGCAGATTGCCGGCAAGCGTGAAGGCGCGGCGCTGGCCGATCAGGTGAAAAGTCTCGATTGGGTTGTGCGCCGCGCGGTTCGCAAAGGCAAGGCGTCGCCAACGGAGCTTTCCGAAGTACGCGCCAAAGCCATCGCGCTGATCGGTGAACCCTGAGTGGCAATCGCATGACTGATTTCTGGCAGCGCCTCAAGCAAAGAATGGGGTCAAGCTCACTTGGCGTTGGGAATAGGTGAATCTGACCTCGTTCTCTGGCCACCGTTCTCGAGAAACACGAACCTGACCCCAGTTTCCCCTTGAGCGCAACCTCACGGACTCCACCCCAACGGCAGGAGTCCGCCATGAAGACGACCGAACATCTAGTGCAGCACCGGGAGCCTTGGAATTAGGGCAAGCTCGTTGGACAGAAAGCGCCGCTGAGACTTCGTGATATCTGGTTCATCGCCGTGCAGTGTCAGCACCTGATCAAAAACGGACATGATGGCTTCACGCGAGCGACTGACGAAGTCAGCGATCGTGGTGAAGTGCGGCTTCGCATCACTGGTCAGCGCAATGAACAGCACGTTGTCGCGGCACGCGCGCTCGATCGCATGTGAGCTGATCATGCCTTGCGAATATGCCAGCAGCACGGCCTTGAGCAACACGGACGGTGCGTGCGCTGACGCACCGTTATCGTCGTTGCGGTAGTGCCCGTCGAACGCTGACAGATCGAGTTCGTCGACGACATGGTGGACTGCGTGCGCGAACGAGCCCGGCACCAGCCGCGCTTCCAAGTCCACCGGTAGCAACCGCGTACTCATGTCCACCACCGTGTATCGCGCCATCACCGACTCCCTTGATCGCTTCGCTCTATGCGAGCAAGATCGGGGCCAGTTTTTCTACAGCCTCGTTAGGCTTTTTGGGAGGATTACCACATGCCGATCGAAAAAGACCCAGTCGAACGCCCGGATAGCCTGTCAGGCCTTACGGTAGAACAGGTACAGGTCGTGTTGGATGCATTGTCACTACCGACTAAAATAAAGATCGAAGAACGCAAGGTCCGCGAGGCAGAAAAAGCCAAGCAAGGAGTTGTAGTATTTATCCCTTTCATCGGGTGATCCGTGGCAGGCTGAGCCTCCGAGACTAGTCTGTTTGCCTTACTTGTACCGCTCTGGTCCTAGCCACGCTGCCAAGCTGCCTAACTATTCCTGTAAGAGACTTCCCGTCAACTCCGAGCGCATGACGCTTTTGCCCTGGACTTCTGAGCGGCTGCTGGTCTTCGTGTTGTCCTCTGTATTCCAGCCGGCTACACCGGCCCGGCGAGGCTTGTCAGCGCCGATGCCATGGGCAGGGACTGACGGTGAGAGTGCCCACTCGGAGGAACGAAGTCGGGATCTGTTTGCGATCGTCAGCAACGGGTCGATAGCTGTGGGTCAGCACCAGCGACGCGGTCAGGCAAAATCGGATTCCTGACTAAGCTCGACCAGCGCCCGCATTCCGGTGTACGACACGGAGTAATGGTCAACGACAGGGGGCCTTGGTCAGCACTCCTGAATTTGGATGGTCAGGTTCTGTGGTTTCCGCCGGTCAATTCACTGAATATCCGCACTCATCCACCGGTGCCAGCAGAAAAGCGACGCTGCAGATCTGAGCTTCGCCGTGAAAAATGGCGTCCCGCTACTTCTCGATCAACTCGTCGAAACTTTGCAAGCCGAAAGAACGACGGATGCCCTCGCTCACCAAGGAATTCGTTCCCAATCTGACATCGGACGAACCGCCACTCTGAGGGGCGCGGAATTGCTGCATAAGGGGTATTCCGCTGAAGAGGTAGTCCACGAATACGGAAATGTCTGCCAGGCGGTAACGGAACTGGCTATCGAAGTGACCGCGCCCATTACCAATGACGACTTCAAGACGCTTAATCGATGCCTTGACGACGCGATCGCGGATGCCGTGACCTCCTACGCGGCTGCCCACAAAGAGCTAGTAGCTGACAAAGAGCAAGATCTGCACGCTCGACTGGACTTCTTCGCGCAGGAGCACCGCCGACTGGTCGATGCCGCAACTCAGGCATTTTCCGCAATCAAGCGTGGCCACGTCGGGGCAACGGGAGCAACGGGATCGCTGCTCACCCACACGTTGAGCGAGCTACGCGATCTTGTGTCGAGGGCGATTCCCGAAATTCAGGCAACTAAGGGGGCTGAGGAAGTTAGGAGGAAGTTAAATTGTCCCGATGACTCCGCCGCCGGTACCTTTCCTGGGTTGTGATCGAGCTTGGGTATGAAAGCGGGCTTTTCGTCGTCCTACTCTTCGTCTGTGTTGCCATTCTCGTCGCTCGGCAGCGCAGCCGGCATTCTCAGCGGTGGCAATGCCAACGAGGACTGCCCCTTGCCCACCAACGCCGCGTTGAACGCCGACAAATCCTTCGACTGCAAGCTCTCCCACCGCGCCATGACGACTTTTGCTTGAGAGCGAGCTTGTGCACACGCTGAAATCTGCGCCGCCGTCGGCGCGGTATCGGCTGATTGCATTGCCAACGATGCATTCAGTGCCGCATCGCTTGCTTCATTCAAGGTCGCAGGCGGATGCGCACCGCCGCGATATTTGGCTGCCTCGCGTGCCTCGCCATGCAGCTCATCCGGTGCGATCGCATCGATCAGAGCCTTGAACACCGTGCCTTCCTTGGGCTGAGTCTGCGCGAGCTTGGCAACCTCCACGCCGAGATCATGCGCCTGCCCGTAGGCCATGCGCGTGGTGCGCGCAAGCGCATACATCTCCAGCGACAACGTGGTGTTTTCCTGCAACGCCGCCGCTGGTGTCTTGACGCGTGGGTCGAGCCGAACGCCGAGCGGTTGCGTGTAGATCTTGTCCGCAACCGTGAGCCGCACCGTGTAGTCGCCGGGTGGCGCCCAGGGCGAACTGGGTGGGGGCGAGCTGCGATGCGGCACGGCGATATCAATCGCCTCGCGCTCTGTCGCAAGCGGCTGATAGCGCATATTCCAACTGATGCGGTGCATGCCCGCGCTGGTCGGAACCGACTTGATGCGCGATGGCCAGTACAGCGGAACGGAACAATCCGGCGTCTCCGGTGATGCCTGACACGCTTTGTTGTAGGCGGTGCCTTCGACCGCTGGATCGGGATCACGCTTGAGCTCGCTCGTGTAGGTGCGCACGACCGCGTTGTCGGCATCGAGGATGTCGATAGTGACCGGACCGGACACACTGGACGCGAGGTAGTAATCGATGATCGCGCCGTTGGGTGGATTCTCGCCGGCCGGAACTTCCGGTGGCCATGGCGTCGGCTCGTTCGTCGCCATGCGGATGCGCACCGCCTGCTGCGGCTTGAACAGATACGCTCCGTCCGCACTGCGCGCTTCGGCCGCCTGCCGCAGCGGAGTGACGTCGTCGAGGATGTAGAACCCGCGGCCATGCGTGGCGGCGACGAGGTCGGAACATAGACAGCTGCTGTTGTCCTTCACCTGCAGATCGCGCACGGAGACCGCAGGCATGTCGAGCCGGAGGGACTGCCACTGATCGCCATCATCGAACGAGACCCACACCTGAGTGTCGGTGGCTGCATAGAGCAATCCGGCTTTGCGTGGATCTTCACGAATCGAGTTCGCCACGGCGCCTGGCGCAATGCCTTGATTGATTTCGGTCCAGGTCTTGCCGCCATCATGCGTGCGCAGGAAATGCGGATTGAGGTCATCAATACGCAACGTGTTCGCGGCGGCATACGCCGTTGCTGTATCGAAATGACCGGCGTCGATGTTGAAGATGCGCGTCCACGGCTTGATCGCCTGCGGCGTCACGTTGACCCAGCGCGCACCACCATCGGTGGTCACCTGAATGTTGCCGTCATCGGTTCCAGCCCACAGCACATTCACGTCGCTCGGTGACGCGGATAGGGCAGTGATGCTTCCAGCAGCCTTGGGCTTCACGCTGGCCGCGTATTTTCCAGCGGTCACTGGAATCGCCCATGTCGGTCGGGCGAGATCCGGGCTGATGCGCGTCCAACTGTGCGCGTGGTCGGTGGACTTCCATACGACATTGGATGTGTAGAACAGGATCTTCGGATCCACCGGCGACCACAGCATCGGCATCGTGCGCACATTGCGACCGTATTCGGTGCCGCGTTGCTCCTTGCCGGGGCCGACGCTCGTCGTCTGAGCTGTTGTGCGGTTGTACAAGCTGACGTTCGTGCGTCCGCTACCGAATACCAGATCGGGATCAGCCGGATCGCTGGCGGCGATGCCATATTCCTGAATGTTGACCGGATGCCAGTCGTGGAACGTGATTCTGCCGTCCATCGATCGGCTGTCGACGCACGCCGACCCCGAATCCTGCTGACCTCCGCACACGCGATACGGAAAGGCGTCGTCCGTCGACACGTGATACATCGCCGCCGTGAGCTGGTTGTACCAGTTGCTCCATGACACGCCGCGATTGCCTGAAACCACGGCGCCCTGATCGGCCACCACCAGAAGAATGTTCGGATCGACAGGATTGACCCACACTTTTTGATAGTCATCGCCACCTGGACTGCCACGTACCGCACTCCAGGACGCTCCAGCATCTTCCGTGCGCCACAGTACCGTCGACGCGCTGTATACAACGTTGGAGTTCGTCGGGTCGACAGCGATCGTCGGCAGATCACCGCCACCAATGCGCGCCAGCGGTCGAGGATCCAGCGTGCCGCTGGGCGCGACGATCGCGGCATCCGGACCGTGGGTCAGCAAGGTCCAATGTTCGCCCGCGTCGATCGATCGGTAGAACCCGACCGTTCCTTTTGTCCCTTCCTTTTTCGTCGGTGTCGCGTCAGCCGTGCCCGCGACCATCGCGTAAATCATTCCAGGATCGCGCGTCGCGATGCCGAGGTTGGCTTCGATGACGCCAACGGGCAATCCATTGGCAAGACGCTTCCACGTGGTGCCGCCGTCGGTCGACTTGAAGATGCCGCCATTCGTTCCGGCGAACTCCGCGCCTTCGAGATAACTCTGCTGCTGCTGCCACAACGCCGCGTATACGATGTTCGGATTCTTTGGATCGATGCGAACGTCGTTGCCGCTGGTGTATTCGTCCTTGTACAACACCTTGTCGAAGGTCTTGCCGCCATCGGTGGAACGGAAGATTCCGCGCTCCGCATTCGGTCCGTACGGATGCCCCAGCGCGGCGACGAAAAGCCGATCCGGATTTTTCGGATCCACCACGATGTTGGCGATCATCTGACTGTCGCGCAGCCCCAGATGCGTCCAGGTGGCGCCCGCGTCGGTTGATTTGTAGACGCCATCGCCGACGGACAGATCCGGTCGGATGATTCCCGCACCGGAACCGACATAGATGATGTTCGGATTCGACTCTGCGACGGCGATCGCGCCGATGGACCCGGTCGGCTCATTGTCGAACAAGGGAAGCCAGTTGGAGCCATAGTCGGTTGAACGCCAGACACCGCCGTTGTCATACCCGGCGTAGAACACGTTGGGCTGCGTCGCGACTCCGGACAGCGCCCGTGCTCGACCGCCTCGCGTTGGGCCGATGCCGCGCCAGTGCATATCGGAATAGAGAGGGGCGGGCTGCGCTTTGTCGGCAGCGACCATGGATTGCGCGCTGGACAACGATATCAGCGTCGTCGCACCAAGCGCGGTCAATGTCGCGCCAACGATGGCGGCCACAAGCAGGCGGGAGTTCAACATGTGTCGGAGGCCTTCCCGATGAGTGTGAAGGCTTAAAACCTAACAGAACAGGTGATGGCTCGCCAGCGCTGACACCCGCTTCCAATTTCGGGGAAGGCCGAAGTCTTTTCGTTCCTACCATCCCGACTCAATCTTGCGCTTTCATGCGGCAGAACAGACGGACTCTCTGCACGCTCGATACGATGGATTCGCGCGCAACGCATGACCTGTTGTCCCAGCGAAGTGCGGTGCGAACGTCCAGTTCGCGTTGATCTGTTCGAGGCTGCTACTTCGCCAACTTCGTCAGCAGGCTGTGCCAGAAATCGAGTGCCGCTGGTACCTCGGACGCGAGCAGCTTTTCGTTGAGGCCGTGAGCGAAGGAGTCGTTGGCCTTGCCGAAGTTGGGAGACACGCCGTAGCTCGGTACGCCGGCATTGCGGAAATACAGGCTGTCCGTTGCACCGGAGGACATGCCTGGAACGATCTGCACGCCAGGGAAACGTTCGTGCACGGTGGCGGTGACGGCCGCCACGATGTCCGCACGCAGTGGCGACGGCGGACTTTGCACCGGCGGTGGTTGCTGCACGGTGATCTTCACGGTGGGATCGGCAACGACGGTGTTCAACGTCGCCTGCACCGAATCGATACTCACGCCGGGAAAGATGCGGCAGTTGATGTTGGCAGTCGCGCGCTGGGGAAGCGCATTGAGCGCGTGGCCGCCGTCGATCATCGTTGCGACGCAGGTCGTGTGGAGCTGACCGACATAGGCAGGGTCGGCTGAGATGGTGGCTGCGGCCGCGGTGTCATCCGGATTGGCGCTGAACGTCAACATGGCCTGCGCCAATGGGCCCTTGCTGTGTTCGCCGAGCGCCTTCAGCGAAGCGAGCGTGATGTCGCTGTGCTGTACCGGAAATGCATGGACCTCGACGTGGTCGAGCGCTTTGTTCAGCCGATAGATCGCGTTGTCCGGCGTGGGCTCGCTGGAATGACCGCCGGGCGAGGTCACCGTCAGCAGAAAGTCCGCATAGGTTTTTTCGGCCGCCTGTATTTCGTAATCCACCGGTTTGAGATGCTCGTCGAATGTGCCGCCGCCGGCATCTGCATTGAGCAGGAATTCGGCATCGTGATAGCGCTTGGCCAGTTCGCGGGTGGAGGCCATCTCGGTCTCCTCGTCGCCCGAAAACACCAGGATCATCTCGCGACTCGGCACGAAGCCTTCGCGCTTGAAGCGCATCATCGTTTCAACCAAGGTGATGAGATTGGTCTTCATGTCGGCTGTTCCGCGGCCGTAGAGGTAGCCGTTCTCCTCGATCAGCGTGAACGGATCGCGCGTCCAGTCGTTCGGATTCGCCGTGACCACGTCCATATGTGCCGACAGGAGAATCGGCTTGCCCTTGCCGCTGCCGCGGTAATGCGCGACCAGTGCGGCGGTGCGGCCGACAGGAATGATCTCGATGTCCGCTTTCGCAAAACCCACCGATTCGAGTTTGTCGGCGAGATAGCGGGCGAGCTCGGGAACCTTGTCCTTGCCTTCTTCCGTTTGCGTCGCGATCGCGTGGCGCAACATGTCCATGGTTTCCGGCATCGCGTGCTTGGTCGTTTCGGCTGCGGCGTGCGGCATCGAAGTGCACGCCAGCGCAATGCAGGCGGCTAGGCAAATGGGGCGGTTAGGCATGATGTTTTCCGATGGCAGGTGTGGTCACGAGGCATGGACGAGATGCAATTCAGCGGTTGGCAGATTTTCGGGTCAGGGATCGGATTGCGCTCTCGCGGGAGCGCAGCCTGCAGGAGTGCAAGTCTGACACGGTTTCGCGCGTCGCTTGATGGAGGGATCGATCCACCGTGGGGATCGATCAAGGTTCATTTACCGATGGCGGAACTACGACGTCTCCGCCAGTGAATTTCGGTCGGTAGGGCAGCGGGTTGTCCCGTTCCAGTCTCCGGATCGACGTGAATTCGAGCGCGCGCTGCTCTTTGTCGAAACTGGAAACGCATCGCGGCTGAAGCCGCTCCCACAAGAAAAGATCAACGCCGCACTCACACTTCCGCGGGTACGGGCGCCTGTGGGAGCAATTATCTGCGGGAGCGACTTCAGTCGCGATGCTCTCCCCGGCGTGTACACCATCCCCACCCAACCCTCCCCCTGAAGGGGAGGGCTAAAGCGCACGCTGCATTGTGGAAGCGGCTTCAGCCGCGATGCTTTCCAACAAGAAAGGAGCGACGCCGCACTCGCACCTCTGCGGGGACTAGCTTCTGTGGGAGCGGCTTCAGCTGCGATAATTTCTAAGGTTGCAACTGCAAATGGTTCGTCGCGCCGGACAGGTCGCGGTTGAGGGTGAGCCACAACTCGTTCGCACCCGCGCGCAGCGACGGGAAATAGTCGGCATCCACCGTCAGCGTCGTGCCGTTGAGTTTGACGATCGCCGGATATGCGCTCATGCCGCGCACGACGAGCATCGGATGCTTGAGCGTGTGGCCGGCGCCGACCGCGATGTTGGCGTCGAGCGTGTTGCCGGCGGCGGCGAATGTCAGTGCGCCATAGACCGGGTCGTAGCCGGATGGCGCGTAGGTCATCGTGTCGACGCGCGCGGGACCCGCAGGACCACTGCTGGCAACGCTGCCGATACTTGCCGTCAGTGCCAGCGTCTGGACCGTCTCGACTTCGCCGCGCTGTGCCTCGACAGGGGAGGTGCTTTGCGGCCCCAGCACCACATAGACGGCATAGCTTTTCTTCGGATAGCCCGGCGCATTCGCAACGACGCCGTCGTGCACGCTGTAACTCGTCTGCCCAAGGAAGCCGTACGACGTGCCCCAGGTCAGGCGCGCATTGTTGTTCGATGCGCCCACGTCGATCGAGTAGGAATTGGCCTGGTACGGCCAGCTGTCCTGCCACGGCATCGCGTAGCCGTCACCGGCGTTGCCTTGCGCGCTGGTCTTGTTCCAGTAGGCCGTGATGTCATGGTAGAACGCATTGCGCGAGCCGGCGTCCTGCTGCGTCATCGTCTGGCTCTGCACGGTTCCCATCGTCGCATTGGTCGACGTGACCCAGAGCTTAACATACGGCACCGTGTTCGGCACGTTCCAGGTCCATGCGCTGTCGAGCGTGACCGGCGCGGTGGTACTGGTGAACTGCCAGCGGTCGCCCCAGCCGACGCCGCTGATGTCGTTCGCGCCATTGCCGTCGATGTTCAATTCACCGTACGGCGCGCGCGAATCGTCGAACAGATAGTTGGCCGACAGCGCGCTCATGTCGTAGGTGATCGACCAGAGCGGATTGTCGCGCCCCGTCGAGAAGGTCCAGTCGATCGTTATCGGCACCGCGCTCGTCGCGCCGCCTGGCGCGGCGCTGCAATGGCGGGGGTAGTTCTGCGTGAAACGGAAGATCGCGTGATGGCGACCCTCGAACACGCGCTGGAACGCGCCGGGCGTGCCGTAACCGAGCGGCGAATCGTCGCCGTTGCAGCCGCCGCCGTTACTCGGCCACGCCGAGTGCGAAACGACGTAACCGAAGCCGCCCTGGCCACCGTTGCCGTAGTTTGTCACGCCGGCAACGCGGGTCGAGTTGTCCGGCATCTGATAGCGAAATTCGCGCAGCGCGCCGCCGCGGTTCGGATAGCCGCCTGGCGCCGTTGGACCGGTCTGCCCGTCGTTATGCGCGAGTACGGCGACTCGCGGCTTGTTCGCAGCGTCGTGCCAAGTGAAGCGGTCGCTGACCATGGCGGCGACCGTGACGTCGTGCTCCTCGACCAGACCGTTCACGGCGGGCGACGAACCCTCGAAGCCGTTGCTGAAGATCGGGTCGATGACGGTCGTACCCGATTGCACAGCGATGTCGTCGAAGTAGACGGTTGCCTGCGCGCCGGCCGCGTTGCTCTGGAGGTCGAAACGGTCGTAGCTGCCCGAATAGGACAGCGGGGCCTGCGTAATTGGCACGGTCACCTCGCGCCACGCACCCGCGCCCGCTGCGCCGCCGGTGATAAAGCCATTGAGGTTGGCCGTAGCGACCGTCACGCACGGGTTGCCTGGCGCGCTGCAGTTCGTCTGCAGCACCAGCGTCAGCGCCTGGTTGCCGCTGGTGCCGCCGTGGATCCAGAAATGCAGGATCGGATAGCTGGCCGTCGTGAGCAGGCCCGATTCGTGGGTGAACGAAACGGCATTGAAGTTGTTGCCAGTGAGCGCGACCGACTGTGTGCCCCCATGTACCGGCGTCGTATTGGCAAGGTTGCTGCCGCCCCCGTACGACCAGTCGGCGAAGCCGTTCTGCAGCGCGTCGTCGTAGACGATGAGCGACTGCGCCATGGCGGGAGTCGTCGACGCGGCGACGAAGAGGGCGGCAACGGTCAACGGGCGACAGATGTGCATGGCGGGCTCACGGTGGTGGATGTGAAGGTATACGCGATTGTGCGCCTGAACCGGCCATTCGACGTTGTGTGAACAGCAATCGGAAATTTGGGGCGTCCACCATGCCTCGCCAATACGTCGTGCTGATCCCGACCCGCCAAGTCCTCGGTCGTGTGCGGGCTCGTTTTCCTCGATGTGCGCAGAGAAGAGCGGTCGTTGTAGGTGACATGCATAGCTGCTAGCGTGATCCGCGTTGGACGATCACGGAGAGGTGCCATGCGACGTAACGCCATGCTCACGATCGGACTCGCATTCGAGCTTGTGAGCTGGTCACCGATCTAGGTGTGAAGTGAGTCGGTGCGCCGATCGAACCTGGCGGCATTGTTGCCCTTGCATATCCGCGGCAACAGCGCCTTATGAGGGAGCATTGCCGCTTTCGGCAAGACCACCAAGCGGTTGGCTCGTGTGGGAGCGGCGGAAGCCGCGATGCTTCTTGTGCAAAGAGCATCGAGGCTGAAGCCACTTCTACAACAGAAGACGTGCTCCCATAGGACTCAATCGAAAAGGCGAGCGACGCGCAGAAAGCCTCCCCTTCAAGGGGAGGGTTGGGTGGGGATGGTGTTTTCGTTGTGCGTTTACCGCCCTGCTTGGTCTTTGCTCTTTCAGTCAGCCGAGCCGAGATTGATGCATTGGTTTTGTGGGAGCGGCTTCAGCCGCGATGCTTCT
>JBDSFA010000257.1:0-8598 GCA_039919785.1 Dokdonella sp.
TCGGCGCTGACCTTGGCCGCGGGCAAAACGCCGCCGTGGCCGGGCTTGGCGCCTTGCGACAGCTTCACCTCGATCATCCGAACTTGCGCCAGCACGGCCTTTTCGGCAAACCTCGTTTCGCTGAACACGCCGGCTCGCTCGCAGGCGCCGAAGTAGCCCGAGCCGAGCTCCCACACGATATCGCCCCCGTTCTCGCGGTGATACTCCGACAACGAGCCCTCGCCGGTGTCGTGATAGAAGCCGCCGCGGCGTGCGCCTTCGTTAAGTGCGCGGATCGCATTCGGCGAGATCGCGCCGTAGCTCATCGCCGAGATATTGAACACGCTGGCCGAGTACGGTTGCGTACATTGCGGGCCGCCAACCGTGATGCGGAAATCGTGGTTGTCGATGAGGCTCGGTCGGATCGAGTGGTTGAGCCATTCGTAACGTTCTTCGTACACATTGAGCTCGGTACCGAACGGGCGCACATCGAGCGCATTCTTCGAGCGCTGCTTCACCACCTCGCGCTGCACATGCGAGAACGGGACTTCCTCGTTGTCCGACTCAACCACGTACTGGCGCAACATTGGCCGCACCATCTCGAAGAAAAAGCGGATATGGCAGATCAGCGGATAGTTGCGGCGCAGCGTCGAGCGCGTTTGCGCGAGATCGGCAACGCCGATCGCGACCAATGTGGCTGAAACGATCGCGAGCAGCTTGACCGTGCGACCGTCATGCCAGCCAAGCAGCGCGAGCACGAAGACCAGCAAGCAAAGCGCGAACGCGAGATACCTCGAAGGCAGCCACTTTTCCATCGCCCACTCCTGGTCGAGCCGCAGCGGCGCTCGATGCACCGTGAAGCGGCGAGCATAGCCGAGGTTTTGTCGAAGGCATTGCGGGCTAAACTTGGCGCATGGATGAAATCGAGCGCCCGAAGACACCGCGCAAGCGGAAGTCGCCTGCAACGGATGCCGCCGCGCCGCCGTCGGGCGACACGCCAGCGCCGCCCAAGCCCCCGCTGCGTCGCGCCGCTGCGAAACCCCTTGCGGCGGATGAAGCGGACGCGAAACCCCAACGCGCACCGCGCAAACCATCAACCTCCGCGACGGAGGCGGCGCCGCGCACGCGCGCCGTGCGCAAGACGATGCCGTTGCCATTGCCCGCCGTCGAGCCGCCGGCAACGGCTGCGACACCTGCGCAACGGTCGCCACCACCGATAGGCGCGACGGTCGATGCATCCAGCCCGGCACCGCGCGTCCCGCCACCGGTGGTGCAAGCCACGCCCGGTACTGCGAAGGACACACCGATACCAGCCATGCGCGTCGACACCGGCGATCGCATCGCCCCGGCCATCGAAACGCCGATGATCGCGGCACCTCGCACGCCGGCGACTGTCGTCGCACCAGTGCCTGCCGCACCGCAATCACCCGAAGCACCGCTCCAGACATCGGCATTGCCGCAAACAGCGCCACCGATCAGCATGCCGCCGCCTGCAACACCGGCTCGGGCACCCACGCCGACCGCACCGGCGGCCCATCCGGTGGGTCCAGCTGCTGTCGCGAACACGCTCACCGCCGCGCCTGTGCAGATGCCGCGCATGCAGCCGGAGCCGCGTGCAGCGACGACAACCTACACGTCGCCCACGCCCTTACCGCAGGGTAACAAGCCCGTCGCGCAGGCGTCGTCGACACCCATATCCGGCTCACCGAACACCGCGTCCACGACAGCAGCGACACCCGCGCCTGCAACAATTCCGCAACCGACCGTGCAGGCCACACGGCCGACGCCCGCTCCTGCGTCTGCGTCGCCACCGCCTCCGCCAAAAACCGCGCAGACGCCGATGCCGAAGCCGCCGCTCGCGACCCCGGCCGCCTCGGCGCCGGTTCCGCCGCCGCGCAACCCGCCGCGCAACAAGGAAGCCGAACGCGCAGAAGAATCCACAGTAGTTCCCTCATTCGCGCGCAAGCCAGCGCCTCCCGCGCGATCAACAGCGGCCACGCGACCTGCGGACACGTCGACGCGTTCGGCCAGGGTCATCGACTGGTTGATTGGCTATCTGCCGCCGCAGCACCGTGGGCGCATTCGCGAATACCTTGTGTTGATGCGCATGGATCGCCCCGTCGGCGCGCTGCTACTGCTGTGGCCGACGTGGTGGGCGCTGTGGTTCGCGGCGAATGATTTTCCGCCGATCGGGCCGCTGCTGATCTTCACCCTCGGCGTGTTTGTGATGCGCAGCGCGGGCTGCGTCATCAATGACTATGCCGACCATGGCTGGCTTGACGCGAACGTCGAACGCACGCGCGGACGCCCGATGGCGGCGGGGCGCGTGTCGAAGAAGGAAGCGCTGCTGCTTTTTGGCGGTCTGCTCGCGTTCGCCTTCGTGCTCGTGCTGTTCACGAACGCACTGACGATCAAGCTGTCCTTTGTCGGTGCCGCGCTCGCCGCGATCTATCCGTTCAGCAAGCGCGTCACGCATCTCGCCCAAGTCGTGCTCGGTGCCGCGTTCGGCTGGGCGATCCCGATGGCGTTTGCCGCGGTGACCAATTCACTGCCCCCGCTGTGCTGGCTGCTGTTCCTCGCCAACGTGCTGTTCTCGACCGTTTACGACACCGAGTACGCGATGGTCGACCGCGACGACGATATCCGCGTCGGCGCGAAGTCGACCGCGATATTGTTTGGCGATGCGGATCGGGCCGCGATCGGCGTGCTGATGGCGACTTTCCTTTTCGCGATGCTGCTGGCAGGCACACGCGCGACGCTGCACTGGCCGTACTTTATCGGTCTTGCAGTCGCCGCTGCGCTGTTCGTGCGGCAGCAATGGATGATCCGCGATCGCTCGCGCGAGCATTGCTTCAGCGCATTCCGCAGCAACAACCTGGTCGGACTTGTGCTCTGGCTCGGACTGCTGTTTGCGCTCGCGATACGCTGATCGATCGTCGCCATGTGCCTGCATTGGCGTGATGCTCAGGGTCCGAAGCCGTCGACGAAGATGCGATCGTCGTGCAGCCTCCACCAGTTCAGCAGATCGATCAGTGCCTGCGGCGTATTGCTGGACGCGGGCAAGCCGGCCTGGTTCGTCGTATTGACGCCGTGGCAGCCGTCGCAGGCGCGAATCTCGCCGGCTTGATATTCGATCCAGTAGCGCTCGCGCACAACCGGCGAATTCGGCGCGAGTGTCGAAGCGGTGGCCGGCGACAGTGACTGCCACGTCAGCGCGCGTCGTGCCGGCACGAACAGCGCGACCGACCCATCGGCCGCAATCGGTTGCGCGCCCGGATTCAACGCTGCGGTGGGATTGAAGCGCAGTGCCTGAGCGTCGTTGAGCCAGCGTGTCATCGTGCGTCGCCCCGGCAAGGGCGCGGCCGGCGTGCCGAAGCCGCGTACCTGGTCGGCTTCGAAGAACTGCATCTCATCGAGGTCGTAGATCGCGCCGCCGTCGCCTAGCGTCTGGGTGCCGCCCGGAACACGCAAGTTGAACGGCTGCTGATGGTCGGCACCGTCGCGCGAAGTGACATTGCGCATGACCAGGATCGCCAGATCCTGATTGCGAAGGAATGCGCGCATGTCGCTTTCGGCAACCTGCGCAGCCGCAAACGCGTTCTGTTCTGGTTGCGCGAGCGCAGGTTCATTCATCGCGACCGGTGCCGTGCGCGCGTAAACCTCGACGGGCTGCAGCTCCCATAGATTGCCGCTGTACGTGACCAGCGTGCCGCCGGCGTAGTAGCTGATGCTTTTCGCGATGCCAGCGGTCAGGTTCGCCGTGTTCAAGGCGTTGTTGTTTGCACTGCGGTTCTTGCTGAGTCGGGTCAGGCGGAACTGATAGACCGCGGGCCCGGTCGGGCTCGGCTCGGCACTCGGTGTTGGCGAGAACGCGGCCAGCAACGTGCCCTCGGTCGCGGGCGTGCCGTCGCTCATCGGCAGCGGGTCGCGAAAATGCCCGATATTCGCGGGATTGGACAGGATGCTCTGCGTCGCCCGGTTGTTGATGTACTGCACCGTCATGTCGTGCGCATTCAACAAGCTGCCATTGGGCGCGGCCGCGTTGATCGCGACGATTTGGCCCGACGTGTGGGTCGCAAATTCCATCGCATCGACTCCGACATAGCGGCCGTGCACGACCGGATCTTCACGCAGCTGGAAGAAATTGCCGATCGAATTCGGATTCACGCGACCGCTGCCGATCGCATTGAAAGTCACCAGACTCGGATCATTGGTGTAGCTGCGGCTGAAGGCGGGCTTCAATTCGTGGCGACCAATATGATTGAGGGTTTCCTCGTGGCTGCCGTCCTGATTGATCGTCCACGGAAAAAACTGGTTGATCTCGAATCCGCTCAAGTTGCTGCCCACCACCGAATTGACAGGTTCCGGGTATAGCTCGACGGCGGTTTGCGTCGGCGCGTTCGCTGCTTCCGAGGCATAGTCGAACACCGCAAACGGCGGCGTCGGGCTGGTGTGGTTGTTGTCCTGCATCAGATGGTCCCAGCGCACGAACGCAATGCGGCCGAAGCTGTCCACGATTGGCGTGAACGAACCCGATGGCGTGTGTTCGAGCAGACGCAAGTCGCCGCTGGCCGGATCAAGCCGCCACAAGCCGCTGTTCGTGGCCTGGCCGCGGTATTCATCATTTATCGGATACAGCGCCGCTGCCCCGTTGCGCGGTCGGTCACTGACGAAGACGAGGCTGCCGTCGCTGAGATAGTTCGGCTGGATATTGTTGAACGGCGGCTGGTTGGCGACCTTTGCGATGCTTGCCGTCTGGCCGCTACCGAGGCCGCTGACTTCGTACAGTTGCCATTGTGCGGTTTCAATGCCATTCGCCTGCACAGGTGCGCCGATTGCCATGCTGAAGACCGCCTTGCCGCCGGACCAGTGCACGGCCGGATCGCGCACCGCGATTGCATTCGCATCCTGGAAACCATTCACACCCGTCGAACCGTAGCCCGCTTCAAGCGTCAGGTTGCGCAACACGCCCGTGGGCGACATCAGCAGAAGGTCGCCACCGCGCGGAGCGGCGATGGTGGTCGGAAGATGATTGGCGAAGCTTGAGGTGACCGTAGCGCGGGCAACGTCGTCGCCTGGCATCGGCACCTGACTGACAAACAGTACCGGGTTTGGCAGCGGCGGACTGACGGCGGCGTGCGCTGAGGATGCAAGCAGGCCTATCAGGGCTGTACAGCAGGAAACGAGGACTCGGCGCATGGTCGGACTCCGTGGATGCAGACCCCTTTCAACGCAGGGCCACATCTCACCCGAACACGGCGAGCGCCGTAAAACAGACAGGCTGCTGATCAGCGGTCGCGCCTGACTGACAGGAGGCGCGGCCGTTCTCGCAAACCCCCGCAGGCGCCTCTTCGTATCAGGTACATGGCCTCCCTTTCATATCGAAATGGGTAACGTCACGTGAGATGCGTCCATGCTCGACCGTTGGGAAGCTCGCAATCGGGCTATCGAACAGGTACGAACCACCCCGCTTGCGCACGCGAGCGACGAATTGCACCGTCATCTGCCTGATTTGCACGTGCCGCCTTGTCGATCCAACGTTTCCGGATGTTGGCGTGAGTGTTGAATGCGCGAGTCGATCTCGGCCCCATTGCATGGGTTATTTCAGTCGATCAGCCGCGCGCGCCAACGCCCAGACATCGACCCGTTGCACGCCGGCCTGCTTGAGCACGCGGGCGCACTCGCGCAGCGTCGCACCGGTGGTCATCACGTCGTCGAACAAGGCGACATGCGCGGGCAATTGCGCGCCCGCCGCGACGGTAAACGCATCACGCAGATTGCGGCGACGCGCCTTTGCATCGAGACCGGTCTGCGCCGGGGTTGCCTTGTCGCGCACAACGAAATCGTGCCGCAGTGGGATGCCGAGTGCCTGCGCGAGTGGCTTGGCCAACTCCAGCGCCTGGTTGTAGCCACGTTCGCGCAAGCGCGTGCGATGCAGCGGCACCGGAATCAGCAGGGCCGGTAGCGCTGGCGTGTCGATCCGCGCGCGCGCGAGCATGAGCTCTGCCAGAGTGCGCCCGGCCGCGAGGTCGCCGCGAAACTTGAAGCGTGCCTCCAGCAGATCGAGCGGATGACCATAGCGAAACGGCACCCAAGCCGCGGCGAATGGCGGAGGCTGCTTGAGGCATTCGCCGCACAACGGCGCCGACACCTGCAGCGGCAGTGCACAGAAAGGACAGCAGGGGGTGTTCAGCACGAGGTCGGCAATGCAGCCTGCACACAGGTCGAGCCCATGGGCGCCGGCGGCGCCGCAGAGCAGGCAACGCGGTGGCAGCACCAGGCGCAGCGCGCTTCTCGCGATCGCGTCAACTTTTTGCGGGTCGCTCAAGTTGACAGCCTCCTGGCCGGCCGTGAAACTTCCACTACATCCCAACGCATCGTGTAGAAGCGGCTTCAGCCGCGATGCTCGGGGTGAAGTCGCGGACACCATCCCCACCCAACCCTCCCCTTGAAGGGGAGGGCTTCAAAGCATCGTCGCTGAAGCCGCTCCTACAACACCTCGCATCGCTCACTCTACAGAAACGGACGCCCCGCATGCCCACCGCCCTCCGCCACGACTGGACTCGCGCCGAAGTCCTCGTCTTGATCGAGCTTCCGTTCGCGGACCTGCTCAGCAAGGCTCATGCAATTCATCGCGCGAACCATGATGCCAACGCGGTGCAGGTATCAACGCTGCTCTCGATCAAGACCGGCGGCTGCCCTGAGGATTGCGCCTATTGCCCGCAGGCCGCGCGCTATTCGACCGGGGTCGAGGCCGAGAAACTCATGAGCCTTGATGCCGTGCTGGCAAAGGCGCAAGCCGCGAAGGCGGCCGGCGCGACGCGCTTCTGCATGGGTGCGGCGTGGCGCTCGCCGAAGGATCGTGACATCCCGAAGGTCGCCGCCATGGTGGGTGCGGTCAAGGCGTTGGGCATGGAAACCTGCGCGACGCTCGGCATGCTGAGCAAGCCGCAGGCCGACGCACTGAAAAATGCCGGCCTCGATTACTACAACCACAATCTCGACAGCGCGCCGGAGTTCTATGGCGAGATCATCCATACGCGCGAATACCAGGATCGCCTCGATACCTTGGGGCATGTGCGCGATGTGGGTTTGAAGACCTGCTGCGGCGGCATCGTCGGCATGGGCGAATCACGCGCGCAGCGCGCCGGATTGCTGCATACGCTGGCGACCTTGCCAGCGCATCCGCAATCGGTGCCCATCAATCGTCTGGTGCAGGTCGAGGGCACGCCGCTCGCCGGTACGGCCTTGCTTGATCCGTTTGAATTCGTGCGCATGATCGCCGTCGCGCGCATCGTGATGCCGGCCTCGATGGTGCGCCTCTCAGCCGGTCGCGCCGAAATGAGCGACGAGCTGCAGGCTTTGTGTTTCTTCGCCGGCGCCAATTCGATTTTCCATGGTGAAAAGCTCCTGACGACCGGCAATCCCGATGTCGAGTCGGACCAGCGCCTGTTTGCGCGCCTCGGCATTCATCCAATGGCGGTCGAGGTCGAATCCACCACGGTGCACGCGGCTATTGTCGAGCCCGCGATCATCGAGGCCGCGGTAGCCTGACTGCTGTAGCGAACAATGCGGGAGCATTTGTCTGTGGGAGCGGCGGAAGCCGGGATGCTCTGAGCCACTGGAAAAGAGCATCGCGGCTTCCGCCGCTCCCACAACATGTAGAGTTGTTGGCATGAACGAAGCAGGCCCCGACCACGACATCACCCGCCTGATCGCCGCCTGGCGCGGCGGCGACGTCGATGCGCGCGAGGCGCTGATGCAACGTGTGTACGCGAACGTGCGCGCGATTGCTGCGCAATCGTTGCGCCGCATGCCCGGCGCAACCTTGAGTGCGACCGACCTCGCCCACGAAGCGCTGATGCGCATGCTCGGCAGCGATCTGAACTGGGCTGACCGTCGCCATTTCTTCCATGTCGTCGCACAGGCGACACGTCAGGTGCTGGTCGATGCCGCGCGCCGGCGTCTCGCGGACAAGCGCGGCGGCGACGCGCAGCATGTCGACCTCGACGCAGCGCTGACCATTGCGGCGCCGGAGAGCGACGCCACGCTGGTTCGCATCGACGCCGCGCTGCACGACCTCGCGCGCATCGACGCGCGACGCGCGCAGACCATCGACCTGATTTATTTCGGTGGCTTCAGCCGCGTCGAGGTGGCTGCAGCTCTAGAAGTTTCCGAAGGCACCGTGGATCGCGACCTGCGCCTCGCGCGTGCTTGGCTGAAGACGGCGCTCGAAGCATGAAGGTGCCGCCGCCCACGCTGTCGCTCGATCACTACGCCGAACACTTTGAGGCACTACGCGTGTTGCCGCCCGAGCAGCGCGCCGAAGCGCTGGCTGCGCTGGCGCTGAGCCCGACCGAGCGTTCGATGCTGCAACGCCTGCTCGACGCCGATAGCTCGCCGGACGATCCACTCGCCAATGTGCTGCACGGCGCCGCGACGCAGTTCACGTCCAGTACGATCGACCGCCTCGGCCCCTACCGCCTGCTGCACGAACTCGGCGCCGGCGGCATGGGCACCGTGTTCCTCGCCGAACGCGTCGAGGGCGGTTTCTCGCAAGCCGTCGCGATCAAGTTGCTGCGCGGCTTTCCGACCCGCGACGGCCTGCGTCGCCTGCGC
>JBDSFA010000322.1:0-12200 GCA_039919785.1 Dokdonella sp.
AGACTGCACTGGCCGACCTGAGCTGCCCGTATTTAGGCAAGCATGGCTGTGAGGTCTATGCCGAACGTCCACTGATATGTCGCCTATTCGGCACAACACCGCGGCTGCGCTGCCCCAACGGAAAGCACCCGGTGTACATGATCGATACGAAGACGGAGGATGAAATTCATCGTTTCCTCGCCAGCACGCGACAAGTGTTGTTGTAGCGCCACTGGAGATGGTCAGCAACCTGGCCGTGAACACCCTGACGCGGCGTACGCATCGCCGCCACGGCGTGCCAGCGTAGAAGGATCCCATCTCGTTGAAACCGAGTCACAGGGCCGTCTCAGATGGATAGCTATTCCGTCAGCAGATCGCCAACCGCGGTCGTCGGTCAGTCGAATCCGTTCGCAAAAATGTGATCGGCAGTCCATCGCGCGACCGCGATGACAATGCTCGACGTTGCTCCGGCCCGGGTATCGGTGCTGGTCGATCCGATCAGCAGCGGTTGGCGCTCCTGCAACACGGCATTGAGCCCAACATCTGGCAGTCTCCGCCGAGGTTCATGTCCACCAGGCCGAATGCGAAGAGCGGCTGCCGAAATCGGGGGCGACTCATCCGTTCGGGAGCAGGCGCACCGCATTCATCCAAGCGGCTGGCTCTCATCGTATCCATGCTCACTTCTATCGTCGCGCAACCCATCAAGCGGTTGAGTTTCTTACTGTGCGGAGGCAAACGTAGATATCGCCGATTGCCTACCCCGTCGAAATCGCCCGCCAAATCTACCCCTATGCCCTGATAGTGAACCTGCCCGATTGCGCTCCATGCCTCATTTACGGGCTGTCGAACCCATTCGCGAAAATGGTATCACCCTGCATCTCAACGGCGCCGACGTCGCACGCAACGACGCCGTCTCCATCTCCGTCGACGGGTCGTGGCTGACCGCGTTGATCGGTGGATGTGCAGGCGGGCGACTGAGCATGATCGACCGCCGCCGCCCCTGCCAGCTGCGTGCGCGTGAAGCCGCCGTTATCGGCCAAGGCGGCCAAGTCGGGATTCACGTCGAACTGGTCGGACGGCTGTGCATCGAAATGACAGTGCGCGCTGTCGCCGATGATGTTGCCGCCGCCGACGGAGACGGCCGCCGAGCAATCGTCGGCGGACGAACCGGGTCCGTTGCCGGATACGATCGTATTGCTGAGAAAGACGAGTCCGAAGCCTCCGTGCACATCGATGATGCCGCCGACGACCGACGTAAAGCCCTCTTCCGCCCCGTTGCCAGTCACCGTGCAATGAACCAGTGACAGATGCGAACCGCCATCGTTGAGGATGGCGCCAGCGAAACCCCCGCGATTTCCGCTGATCGTCACGTTCTCAAGCAACGTGGGCGCATTGAAATTCAGCACGATCGCGCCGACACCACCGTGGTTTGCGCTGACAAGACTGCGCCGCAACGTGATCGCACCGAAGTCGGACAGAATCGCGCCGGCTTGATTCGCGCGATTGCCGCTGATCTCGCTGTCGTCGAGCCGCAGGCACGCGTTCGCACCATGCAGATAGACCGTCGCCTGCGAAAAGTCACTGCCCGGACCACCGCCATTGTCGAGCAAGCGCACGTGTTGTCCTTCGATGCAACCACCCGAATCGATCGCGAGCCCGCCACTGGAGGAAGACATGACATTGTCGCGAATAACCACATCATCGAGTATCACATGCAGGTCGTCGGCAATCCGCAGCGCGGCACCCGCGCTCGTCTGTCCACCGTTCACGACGCGACCGTTACGCATCGTCATGCCCTGAAACGTGGCAGTGCCTGCGCGTACATCAACGACACGATCGATCGCGCCGGCATCGATGAAAGTCAGCGCCGAGCCCGCGCCATGAATGACGAGATCGCCAGCGATGTCGAGGTCGCCAGTCGCGCCAGCGTCTTCATCCACACCGGGAAGGGTGAGCGCGAACTTGCCGGCCGGCAGTTCGATCACGTCCGCGCCCGGCAATGCATTCGCCTCCTGAATGGCGGCGCGCAGCGTGCATGCGTTTGTCAGATCGCCACATGCGCCATCGCCAACGACCGCATCAGCACCGTCAGCTGGAGTGTTGACGAAAAACGCGGCGGCTTGAGCGGTCTGCGAGAGCAGCAGAGTGGCCGCCACGGCAACACTTGCGATCACGAGATTCAAGCGGCGGCTGCGGAGCAGATTCATTGATCACCTTGCGTGCGCGAACAGTTCGCCAGCATGCATCATCGGTAAGGTTTTATCACGATGACGATGAGTCTGCGATTTGTGCCCTGCCCCGCCGCCGCCATGTCTGCGCGCGATCAAAAGGCGACGGAGGAATCCTGCGATTCAATCGGATAGCTGCGCCGTCCCTCTATCGCGAGCCTCGCAATTTGGATTCAGCGCTTGCATCCATTGGCCACCAGCAACTTGTTCAACTCGTCGGTACCGGCGCCGTCCTTGTGGCGCTCGGGACTGGCCGCCTGCGCGATGAGTTGATCGCACAGCGCACCTTGCGAGGAAACATCCTGCGGAGCTGACGCGCTTGACTTCACCGCAGCCGCTGCAGCGACTGGCGCCACTGCGGCAGTGGAAGGTTCGCTCGGTCTGGACGCTGCCCGCGCGGTCATGGAAGGACATGGCGTGGTTTGCAGCCATACGTTTTCGCCATCCGTGCATTTATACCCTGCCGCAGGGGTCGACTCACTCGCAGCGATCGATGGTTCCGATGGTTCCGACCGTTGCGCCACAGGCGATGCGACTGGCTGCACGGAGGGCGAAACGGGTGTCGGAACGGCAGGCGGAACGACCGCCGCAACCGGCTGTTCGACGGGAGGAGAGGAATTGACCGTGGCAACAGTCGGGGGCACATCCGCCGGAGCGATCGTGGCTGGCGGCGGTGGATCCTGCTCCGGCTCGTAAGTTGAGTAGTGCTCGGTATCCGTATGCGCCGGGCACTTGATGTTGGTGAATGTGATTTCACCCTTGGAGCCCTTGCACTTGTAGACCTCACCAGCCGCGACCGGGAGGGATAGGAGCGCCACGATCAGGATCAGTCTTCGCATGAGTGCTCTCGTGTCCGATCCGGGTGAAACGGCTTGATCTTCATCCGCCGCAATGATCGTGCGGAAATTCTACGGGCAACGCTCGCGCGGGACCAGTCTGGCGCTGGCCTTGATCGGATAGCCGACTCTGGCAACTGTGGATCGAAGCAGGCCCACGGCACTGGCCGTGCGTGAACGAACTCAATGCCTGGGTGGGCAGCGAGTGCCGGGCCCCATTGGAGGTCATGGCCCATGCCGAATGGCCGGAACGAACGATCACCGAGGTGTGGGAGAACGAGCGGCCGCAGCTCATGCCTGTCACCAAGCCGTTCGATGCGTACCTCGAACACCCGGTGCGCGTGTCCGGCACCGCGTTGATCCACTTCCAGCGCAATCGCTACAGCGTGCCGACCGAAGCGGCGCACAGCGTGATCAGTTTGCGCGTGTATCCGACCGAGCTGGTGCTGGTGGCCGAGGGCCGGGTGCGCGCACGCCTCGCAAGCCGCTTCCAGCGCTACCAGAGCCACTGCGATCGGCAGCACTACATCGCCGCCGTGCGACACAAACCATGTGCACTTCGCGCTGGTGCGCCGTTCGCCCAGATGACCGCGCCGCTGCGCAGCTTGCAGCATCACCTGTTGCGTCGTCCCGGTGGTGACTGCGTGATGCCTCAGGTGCTGGCCTCCATTCCCATCCACGGAATCGGGCCCACAAGAAAGCACAAAGACTACGACCCTGAGCGACTTGTCCACCATCGAATAGCTACACTACGCGAACCGAGGGTGGCCCACTTTTGGTTGAAAACCCCGGGTCAGTTTTTCTTGAAAATCAACACAGATCATTCAAGGATGGCCGTGAAATTTCTTCTTGCCACTGCCGGCCTCATCGCGATCGCTACGGGCGTTGCTCACTCATTCCTGGGCGAGCGACTTATCTTTCGCCATTTGCGCACTTCTTCGCTTGTTCCGTCGCTGGCTGCTCCGCCACTGCAGAGCCGCCACATTCGCATTCTTTGGGCCACTTGGCATTTGGCTTCGGTCTTCGGCTGGGCGCTTGCAGTGCTTCTTCTGCAGCTCGCATTGGAACCCCAAGGTGGCTTGTCCGCGCGTTCGGTTCTTGGCGCATCCGCCATGGCTTACCTTGCTGGTTCAATACTCGTGCTGGTTGGAACCCGCGGCCGTCATCCCGGCTGGGTAGCGCTCGCCGCTGTCGGTATTCTTTCGTGGGTGGCCTCGGGTATCGTTTGAGAATTCGCCCCAGCCGACGCGGCGTTGCCGCGCGGTGCAATTCAGGCATTGATGCCGCACGGGACTCTCTTGATCGTGTCGCACCATGCGAGCAAGATCGGGGCAGGTTCTTCCACAGCGACGCCAGCGGTCAAACTGTGTCATCTGTTCAATGAGGTTTGCAACATGACCTACGATCAGACGCAAATCGAAGACGCTGTCCTCGCACTCCTTGCCGTCTTCTGTTTCGACGAAGGTCGAGCCTGGAAGGGGTTCTCCTTCGACGTGATGGATCGTCTGCATGCGCAGGGCTTCATCGAAAACCCGGCGAGCAAAGCCAAATTGGTATTGCTTACTCCGCAGGGGCTCGAGCGCGGTAGCAAGGTGGCCGAGCATCTTTCTTCCACAAGCCCAGGCAATGCCGGCTGACAATGCGATCCAGGGCCACTCGTTGAGGCGGTATCACGCATACATGGGAGCTTCGCAATGATCAAACTTTTGGCCGGTCTTCCCGACAATGTCGTCGGCATTTCCGCCTCAGGTCATGTCAGCGCCTCCGATTACGAAACGGTCCTCGCGCCGGCGGTCGAAGCTGCGTTGAAGAAAAACGGCAAGGCAAGGCTCCTGTACGTGCTGGGCAGCGATTTCACTGGCTTGACGCCCGGCGCGATGTGGGAAGACGCGAAGCTCGGTATCGCCCATTTCACTGCGTGGGAGAAAGTGGCACTCGTCACCGACGTAGGCTGGGTTGCGAATGCGGCAAACATTTTCCGATTCGTCATGCCATGCCCCGTGCAGGTGTTCTCGACCAACGACCAGGTCAAGGCCGAAGCATGGGTTGTGGCCTGACCGTTCCCCCATCCGAGCGTCTGACGCACGCGGCTTCAAATGGATGTCTGGGCCGCCATGGGCCATCTGTTGACTCCTGCCATCATCATCGGACCCACTGTTCTGTGTCTTGCCATGTTGTTTGTAGTGGCGTGCATTGCGATCCATCTTTTTTCAAGCCACCAGAATAGTGGTGCGTCCCTTTCCCGTTTTGTCGCTTTCGCATTCCTGATTGGCATCGCGGGTTTCGTTGTCGGGACGATGGTGGGCATTGCTGCGTTTTGTTCGTTTGCCAGTGCTGGCAATCTCTGTGGCCTGGGTGGCGTTTTCGGCGTCGGACCTCTGGTATCCGGCGCCTGTATGGCGTGGTACTCATATACTTGGCTAAGGGCCCATCGCGCCGCGGCCTGACAAATCAAATCGTCTTGCTGACGCTCACGGCTTGTTTGGTCGCCGCGTTGCACGCGGCAAACGTCGAGCGCGATCCATCGGACAACGATCTGCCATGCGAACACTCGTCTCATCCGCTTCACCTCTGGAACTCCATATCGGATTCTCGCGAGCGGTGCGCGTGGGTTCCCATCTGGCGGTAGCGGGGACCGCGCCCGTTGCGCCGGACGGCGGTGTAGCGGCGCCCGGTGACGTCTATGGCCAGACCAGGCGCTGCCTGGAGATCATCGGGCAAGCCATTGCGGATGCCGGCTTCCCGCTCGAAAGTGTCATCCGAACCAGAGTCATGCTCACCGACATCTCGCGCTGGGAGGAAGCCGCCCAAGCACATGGCGAAACCTTCGCCCGCATCAAACCGGCGTGTACGTTCGTCGAGGTCAAAGGCTTCATCAACCGCGAGTGGCTCGTCGAGCTGGAAGCAGACTGCGTTGCCGATCAGCCATGAAGTGCTTGTGGACAATCATCGGCGTCGCCAACGTTTCCCACAGTTTCAAGTGGTATGAATCGCTGCTGGGACTGCCCGCCGCGCAGCCCGCGCATGACTATTTCGCGACCCTTGAAGCCGATGGAATCGTCCTGCTTTGCCTGCATCGGTGGGGAGATCATGAGCACCCGTCCCTCGCCGGTCCAGATCGTGCCGAGCCCGGCAACGGATTGCTTCTTTTCTTTCGTGTGGATGATTTCGATCAAGCGCTGTTTCGAGCGCGCACCTTGGGCACTTCTCTCGAAGAAGAACCTCACGTCAATCCAGGTACACGTACCCGCGAATTCGCGCTGCGCGATCCTGATGGCTATTACGTCAACATCAGCGCGCTGCTTGCGGCCTGACCGAGAGAGTGGCCGCGCTCATTTTCAATATCGGACAGGCGATTCCGATTCTCCGCTTCTCTACGCGGCCGACTGGGTGCCCCAACGCACAACACCATCGCGCGTAAAATGGGCACTCCGGGTTGATGGCGATACGCACCCTATGAAAGAAACCGTTCCACATGCAGCGAGGCGATGGAGTAGTTCTGGAACCAGCACGCCAACCCGCTCTACCGCCTGCCGATGACGCTCAGCGAGCCCCCCGTGATCAGCCTGCTCGTCTCGCTGCCGTCGGCTACGCTGTCGCGCCATAGCCGCTTCCTGCCTGCGCTGCGCGGCTGACAGCGACGAAATCAGGGAAAATACTCCTGACCCAAATTTCGCGCTTTAAGAGGAGCTTTTCTTGACAACCACGTTGGACGTCGCTGGCCCATTTCCACCCCGCAACTCAGCGCATCTGCCAAGCGTGCGATGGGTGATAGGCATTGCATTCGCATTGATGGCAAGCGCCCTGCTGCTGCTCACGCTGCAATGGCAGATTCCACTGATGCTCTGGGATCATCTGGATCTCGTTCCGATCTACGATGATTTCCTCCACGACGCACTTCGCTGGTCGGACTTTTTCCGCATTCATGGCGGCCATCTCCACTCTGCGGCGTACGCCGTTCTACTGATCACGACATTTGCTTCAGGTGGCCACCCCTGGCTTGACTGCGTCGTCAGCTGGGCGCTACTTCTCGTCTATGCCGCACTGATCGCAGGCAGCGTGCTGGCCCTCGTTCGCAAAACCCACGTCGGCGTTGCGCTGCCTCTGCTGATCGTATTTCTGGCGTTGTTTCCTGGTCACCTCGCCAATTTGCAGTGGGGATGGCAGGTCGCGGTGTTCTTGTGCCTGGTGGGGATGGTCGGCGTCGTACGCCTTCTGTCAGCGCCCAATCTTTCGATTCTGCACATGGCGCTGGCGCTGCTGTGCGCCCTGCTTGCATGCTCGAGCTTCGCTATCGGCATCGCCGTCCTGCCTACCGCAGTTGTGCTCATCGCCTTGCGAGGCGAACTTGCCTGGACCCGGCGCGGGTATTACGCGCTACCGTGGTTGGCGGCAGGAGCGGCGTACGTGGCCTTGCTCGAACGCGGCGCCTCATCTTCATCGCTGCATTGGCAGGAAGTGTGTCTTTACGTGCTGAACTTCCTCGGCGCAGGCGTAGCACGCTTCGCAACGGACGTGGCGCCCTGGTTGGGTGCCGGTGCCATCGTCAGCGGGCTATGGACGATTCGTTTGCTTCACCGTCGGCCCGAAACCCTGTGTTGGACCGGCTACTTCCTGGTCGTGATCATGAGCGCCTTCCTGGTTGCTTATGGTAGGGCGGGTTCGTACGGAGCGGACCACGCGTTTGTAACGCGGTACGTGAGTTTTTCCTCACTGTTCTGGATTGGATGGCTGGGACTCATGGCTCATGCCCATGCAGCCGGAACCCTTCGACCACCGCATGCGCGCATATTGCTGTCTGTGATCGGCGCTTTTGCCGTGTTCAACGGGGTGCATTTGATGAAGAAGGCGTCCCAGGTATCAGAGCATGCCCATGACGTGGCGCAAGAAATCCGACAGACGTATCCGAATGTGCGGCCAGCCATCCTTGGCGAAATCTACTTTGATCAGCCGGACGTTGCACGTCAGCGGCTTTCGATGCTGCATGCCTGGGGATTCGCTCCCTTTGATTGAAGGGCGCAGGACGACTTCAGTTTGAAGCGAGTGCCGCTTTCTGCGGCATCCGAGGATAGATGTGCTCACGGGGCCCATCCTCGCGCGGCCGGCGATCTTGATACTGGCAGGGACTTCGAATTTCGCCCCCGTCACATCTGTCTGAACAGATGTAGATAGTTGCGACTCACCGGCAACACTTCACTGCGACTCTTCAGGTGAATATGCGCGGTCTCGTTTTCGCCGCGTGTGACGTGGCTGATCGCGCGCAGGTTCACCACTACGGCGCGGTGCACCTGCACGAAGTGCGTCGCGTCGAGTTGTGCCACGAGATCCTTCAGAGGCGTGCGGATCAGGGCTTCGCCCGGTTTACCCTGATCCCCGCGCCACGCGATGCGCGTATATTTTTCGTCAGAGCGCAGGTAGTCGATCTCGTCGGCGGCGATCATGCGCACGACAGGGCCAACAGACGCGCGGATCCACTGCATCGGTGCAGGCGCAGTCTCCTTGCGCAGATGCGCCGCGAGTTGCTCGATCAGGGCAGCGGTGTCGGGCACCGGGTGCGCGGCACGCAGACGTTCCTGCAAACGCGCAACTGTGTCAGCGAGGCGGGACGCTTCCACGGGCTTTACCACATAATCGAGCGCGCCCTGTTCGAACGCCTGCACTGCGTATTGATCGAATGCCGTGACGAACACGAGGTGCGCGCGGCGGCCGATGAAGCGCGCCGCCTCCACACCGGACAATCCCGGCATATGCACATCCAGAAAGCACATGTCCGGTTGCAGCGCCTCGAATTGTTCGACCGCTTCACGACCGTTGCGCGCCTGCGCGACGACCTCCAGTTGCGGCCATGCCTGCGCCAGCTGGCGCGCGAGTGCCTTGCGCAACAGCGGCTCGTCATCGGCGATCAGGGCGGTGGGACGACGGTCGGTCATGCGTGGCGCACGCGTGCGGGGAAGTCGACCTCGGCGCGCACGCCGTGCGGCAGCAGAGGCATGAGTCGCAGCTGCGCGTCGTTATCGAACGCCAGTTGCAGGCGTTCGTGCAGATTCGACAAGCCGGTGCCGGGTCCGTCGCCTGCCTGAGCGAGACCGACGCCGGTATCGACGACTTCGGCAACGCAGCGCCCATCCTTCACACGCACGCGCACATCGATTCTGCCACCCTCCTCGCCCGGATCGATGCCGTGGCGCACGGCGTTCTCGACCAGGGTCAGCAAGGTCACCGGCGGACAGAACAAATCCATCGCTGCTTCGTCCACCTGCAGTGCGAACTGCAGGCGGTCGGGGATGCGCATGTGCATCACTTCCAGGTAGGCGCGCACGAGGTCGATTTCCTGCCCCAGCGTTGTCGTCGCTTCGTGCAGTCGCGGTACGGCCGCGCGCAGGTAAGCGATCAGGCTGCCGAGCACCATCGACGCCTGCGCTGAACCGGAATCCACCAGCTCACGCACGTTCGCCAGCGTGTTGAACAGGAAATGCGGCTCGACTTGCGCCTGCAGCAAACGCAGGCGCGCGTCGAGCGCCTGGCGTTCGTACTCGCTGCGTTCCAGCTCGAAGGCGAGCGCTTGGTTGCGCGCTTCGTCCTTGATCTGGCGCAGCAGTGCAGACACGGTAATCCACGGCGATACGAGCAGACCCAGTATCGTCATCTCGGTGAACCCCCCGAGCCGGTCCTTGTCGTGGTACCACGCGGGCTGGAGGCCCAGCGTCGTCAGCCAATACGCAATGGCAACGGCGAATGGCACCGCGAATGCGACGCCCGCCACCTGCAGCGCCCAACGCGCGAACCAGGTCGGGAGGTGCTTCGGCCAGCGCTCGAACAGGCCAAACGGCACCAGCAGCGCCAAGCCGATGAATATCAGCCGCGCATACAGGATCGCATACGAAATCTGCCACGAGACAAGCATCGGCAGACTCAACACCACGGAGGCGATAACCGCGACGCGCACGCGCCGCCAGGCGAACATCCGGACAAGGCCTCGCGGCGGTGGGGAAACGTCAGCGTGCGTCATGCTGTGACGATAAACCAGTCGAGCCACCGATGGCATGCCTGCCTCTCGATTTGCATGCGAGCGCGCCGGCTGACTGAGTGTCTTTGGCGACTTGCAAGCCGTTTCACCTCCTTAAAGCCGCGGCAGCCACATGATCATCGTCGCCGCAGCGGCACCGGCTGCGGTCATGAGCACACATGAGAAGAGACCTGCAGCCATAAGCACGCGCAGACGTGGCGCGGTACTGGCCTGCGCGCGGAAATAGAGTTCCAGGATCGCCAGCGGCAGCAAGTATTGCGCAAACGCAAGAAAGGTGAGGAACGGCCCGCTGAAGGTTTTCGGGTCGAAACCAACCGGGCCCTGATTCACAACGATCCACAGCATCAGGCCGATGCGGAAGAACCAGACACCGCTCACCACCAGAAACAGGCGCAACGCCCAGCGACGATGCACGAGGAAGCGACGAGCCAGCGCGTGGCGCACCGTCATGCCGCCGCAGACCATGATCAGCACTGCATTGATGCTGATCGCGATGTGCTGTGACAGGTCCCCTACCGTGCCGCGGGTCCACACCATGATCAGTCCGCCCAGACTCATCACCAAGGCCAACATCAGATACACGCGCCCGTTCCATCGATGGAACGTCGGAAACAGCCTGCGCACGCCCGTCGCCAATTGCAGCGCGCCGCCGATGGTAATGAAAGCCGCGAAGACCAGATGCATGGACAAGACCAGGTTGCCCGCGCTATCGCCGGCAACGTAGCCGTGTGGAAGCACCTTGTTCCATGCCTCGAACCGGCCTTGTGCGGCCGCCCGTCCGTAGAAACCGACTATGTAGACGACGAACATCAACTGGCCGAGGACCGCAAAGACGAACCAGGACGTGGCTGCGGCGCTCAACGCGCGCTGCGTCCAGTCGACGATGTTGGTTCGACCGCAGGCGGCCACAGGTCGCGCGACGGCCTGTGCAGCCATTGGCGCATGCGTAGTTGCCGCACGGGCTGTCACGGCGAATCGATGCTTCATCTGCGTGTGCTCCATCGTTGGCTCGGGAGCAGTGTCGTCAGCGCGTATCACGAGGGAAAGCACGACCGGACGAACCACGTTTTGACGCGCTTCAACGACGCCCGGAAGTGATGGGCTACGCCGGCATGGCTTCAATGTACGGGCTCAAAGACGAAGTCGCATTCGCACATCGGATCTGCGAGACGCACTTGGCGCGCGGGTCGTTCCAGTCTCGACCCATACAACGAACCATGGCGTACGACGCGTTACGTTGACAAAGGCGCAGCGAAACCCTACTCTCGTCGTGTGCCAGATTCAGCGTCGTCCAACTCTGTTCACTCATGGAGAGCGCCACTATGAAACCGGAAATCCTGCTGGGCTCATTGATCGTCGCAATCGCGGCTGTATCCGTATCCGCCAAGAACAACTATCACGAGGTGATCAATGCTGAAACACCGGACGCGTTTGAACAGAAGGCCGCCATGGTGCACACGGAAATGGAAGCTGGCGGGCGCTACGAATTCGTCAAACCCGATGAACGCAAGACGCTCGACGTCAAGTTCACCGAGATGGAAGAGCTGCTCAAGCAGAACGGTTCCGTCCAGAACATGAAGCAGAACCAGAAAGTACAGCTGTTCAACGCGCAAGAGGTCATCAACGCAATCCTCACGAAGCGCGACAGCGACCGCGTCATCTGCGAAAACTTCGTACCGATCGGCAGCCATATACCCAAGACCAAGTGCCACACCTACGGGCAGGCGGAAGAAGCCCGGCGCGAAACCGTTCACACGATGAACGCATGGGACCATCGCGGATGCGTGGGTGGCACCAAGTCCGGACCCTGCATGCCAGGCTTGCCGGGCGCGCCGAGCGGAAGTCCATAAAATCGTCGCGCGGCCCCGCGTTCTGCTACCGCTGCGTAGACCCATGATTTCGTCGCTGCGCAGCGGCCGCAACCCGGACGCGAATAGAGAATCGGGAAGTGACCTCGGCCTGCATAGTTTTTGCTGGCCATTCGGACCACCGGCGATGGCTCGTGCAATCGTTCGCGGTTCGAACCGTGGAAGCCGCAACCGGCAAGTCCGCAGTTCACTGCCATTCGGCGTGCTTTTCCTCCAGCGCCAGCGCCGCCATCGCATTGCGGTAGTGCTCCATGTACCGCGA
>JBDSFA010000246.1:0-3880 GCA_039919785.1 Dokdonella sp.
CGATCCGCCCACAATGTGTTCAGCGGCAGCGTCACTTCGACTGAATCGGCGCTCACCAGGCTTGTCGAGGCCGATGTCTTCAGCGATGGATGCGGCAACACCAGATGCAGCTTCGGCCACAGCTCGAAGTGCGCGCCGCTGCCGATCGCAAGGTCCGCGCCGAGTGCGCTGCGCGTCTTGTCGATGAGCAGGGCGGTCAGATGATCCGTGCGCGTGAACCAGCGCAGCGTGACCGCAGCGACGATGACCAGCACCAGCAGAACGATGAGCGCGATGCGCCAGCGTCGAAACCGCCGCGGACGCTTTGCTTGCGACTCAGGCATTGCCGCCGAGGGTCGCCGGCAACAAGCCATCGACGAAGGCCTTGGCGTCGAAAACGCGCAGGTCTTCGGCGCTTTCGCCGAGGCCAACATAGCGAATCGGCAGCCCGAATTCACGCGCAAGCGCAAACACGATGCCGCCTTTCGCTGTGCCATCGAGCTTGGTCACGACCAGGCCGGTGACACCGATCGCCTGGCCGAACTGGCGCACCTGGTTGATCGCGTTCTGGCCGGTGGTGCCATCGATGACGAGCAGCGCTTCATGCGGCGCATTGGTATCGAGCTTGGCCAGCACACGGCGAATCTTCGACAATTCGTCCATCAGGCCCGATTGGGTATGCAAACGACCAGCGGTGTCGGCGATCAGCACGTCGGTGCCACGCGATCGCGCGGTCTGCAACGCATCGAAGATCACGCTGGCGGAATCGGCGCCCGAGCCTTGCGCGATAACGGGTACCTGGCTGCGTACGCCCCAACTCTGCAGTTGCTCGACCGCAGCCGCGCGAAACGTGTCGCCGGCTGCGAGCAATACGCTGCGCCCATCGGCTTTGAAACGATGCGCGAGCTTGCCGATCGTGGTGGTCTTGCCGACGCCGTTGACGCCGACCATGAGCAGGACGAAGGGCTTGTGGCCGCCGACATCGAGCGGACGCTCTACGGCTTGCAGGCGGCCGATGAGATCCGTTCGTAGCGCCGCGAGCAACGCATTCACATCGGCGAATTCGCGCTTGCCGACGCGCACGCGCAGTTGCTCCACCAGCTCGGTCGCAGTGGCGACGCCGACATCGGCGCTGATGAGACAGGTTTCGAGTTCGTCGAGGAACGCGTCGTCGAGTACCGGGTGACGTACGAACAACGACGACAAGCCGCGCGCGAAACCGCTGCCGGAAAGGCGCTCGCGCCAGGAGCGCTTGGCCGGTGGCGCAATGTCGGTTGGCGCCGATTCTGAGGTTTGCGCGGCTTCGGCGTCTGCAGGTTCGCGGCAGCTTTCCGTTGTCGCTTCGGCCATGTGCGTCGCGATCGGCGCGGGAGCGCCAAGCGCATCCGCACTCGGCAGCTCGGCGGCTGCAGGCTTCTCTTCGGTCGCCGGTTTCTTCTTCCAGAACTTCAGCATCGCTTGCGGATTGAGTCAGAATGCAGGTCGTCCATGCTAACACTGGCACTGCCGGCTCGATGTCGAAAGCGAATCTGAAAATCAATGCTGGCACCTTGCGCATTGTCGGCGGCAGCCTGCGCGGCTCGCGTCTGAACGTGCCAGACATGCAAGGCCTGCGGCCGACGCCCGATCGCGTGCGCGAAACCTTGTTCAACTGGCTCGCGCCGATGATTGCCGGTGCGCGCTGCCTCGACCTGTATGCCGGCACCGGCGCGCTCGGTATCGAGGCGATGTCGCGCGGCGCTGGCGAATGCGTGCTGGTCGAACGCGATCGCGGGTTGTGCAAGCTGCTGCAGGACAATCTCACGCGCCTGCAGGTTGCCAATGCCAGGGTCGTCAATGACGATGTCGGCGGCTTCCTCGCGACACCCCGTGCACGGTTCGATCTGGTCTTTCTCGACCCGCCGTTCGGCGCAAACCTGTGGGCCGCGTGCGTGCGGCAACTGGAGCAGGGCGGCTGGCTGAGGGAGGGCGCCTTCGTCTACGTCGAGGCCGCGCCGGAGGCGGATTTCGCGCTACCGCCGACCTGGGGTCTGCATCGCGAAGGCCACGCCGGTGCGGTTCGCTTTGCCCTCTATCGTCGCCTGCCCGCCGATCCGCTAAGCTAGTCGGCATCTTTGGGCGGGATGACGGTTCCACATGGCGACTACGCAGCAGCGCGCGCGCATCGCGGTGTATCCGGGTACGTTCGACCCGATCACCAATGGTCATATCGATCTGGCCAGCCGTGCTTCGCCATTGTTTGATCGCGTTATCGTTGCGATTGCCGACAGTTCGAGCAAGAGCCCCACGTTCACGCTGGACGAGCGCATCGAGCTGGCACGCACCGCGTTGACCGGTCTGGCCAATGTAGAAGTCCTCGGATTCGCAGGCTTGCTTGCCGATTTCGTCGAGGAGACCGGTGCCGGGGTGATCCTGCGCGGTTTGCGCGCGGTGTCCGATTTCGAGTACGAATTTCAGCTTGCGAGCATGAACCGGCATCTGATACCGGCGGCGGAAACCCTTTTCCTGACGCCGGCGGAGCAATACAGTTTCATTTCCTCATCGCTGGTGCGCGAAATTGCGCGCCTCGGGGGCGACGTTTCAGGATTCGTCCATCCGGCGGTCCAGCTGGCGCTGCGAACGCGCTATTTGAATTCAACCAAGAGGTAGCAAGCCATGCGCAAGATTCTCTCGACCATCGCCCTCGTCTGCGTCGCGACTTTCGCGTTGAGCGCATGCGACCAGGAAAAACCCAAGCAGGAAGCCGTGGAGCTGGCACCCGTGGTATTGCCGATGCCGACCGATGCGACCGACAAGAACGCGTGGAAGGCGTATCTGGTCAGCGTTGTCACCGCGAATATGCAAGGCGTGAAGAGCAATCATCCCTACATGTACTTCGTGCCCGGCGGCGATGACGACGCGTCCAAGGCCGATCGCAGCAACCAGCTTGAAAACGTGCGCGGCATCGTCGGCCGCGGCGTGCTGCCGGGCAACATGCTCGCGTTCGGCGGTCCGGTTTCCAGCGTCACCTCACAGTTGGTCGTCGATGCGTTCAAGGACGTGCAAGCGGGTTCCTTCAAGGATGTCGTGGTGCTGTTTGTTGGCACCAAGGCTGACTCGGAGGCGATCAAGCAGCAGCTGGCCAGCTCGCAGGCGATCATTCGCATCGTCGAGACGAAGTAAGCGCAGCCGCTGCGCATTGCCTTCGGGCGCCGGCCGCAATGATCGGGCCGGCGTCCAGATTCACAGGCGCGCCGCGCGACATGCGATAAGCTTCCACACATGTCCCTTAAAATCACCGACCAGTGCGTCAATTGCGACGTCTGCGAGCCTGTCTGCCCGAACAAGGCGATCAGTCTCGGCGTTGAATTCTACGAAATCGCGCCGGATCTGTGCACCGAATGCGTGGGTCACTACGACGAGCCGCAGTGTGTAATCGTGTGTCCGGTCGAGTGCATCTTCACCGATCCGCAGCATCCGGAATCTCCTGAGGAGCTGCTGCTGAAATACGAAACGCTGACCCGCGAGACCCAAGCATGATGCAAGTACGCAATATCCTGGCGGCAGCGACGCTATGTGTTTTTTCCGTCACGGCGCACGCAGCAGAAAAATCCACGCACGCGGCGATCGCAAGCGCGCATACGCTGGCGACGGCGGCCGGATTCGAGGTTCTTGCCGCGGGCGGCAACGCATTTGACGCGGCTGTCGCAGTCGCTGCGGCGCTGTCCGTGGTCGAGCCGCAAAGCTCGGGAATTGGCGGCGGCGGCCTGTTCCTGCTGCGTCGTGCAAGTGATGGCAAGGAAGTCATGGTCGATGCGCGCGAGACGGCGCCAGCTGCCGTCGATCCGAAAGACTATCTCGACGCGAACGGACAACCCGATCGCGACCACGCGCTTAACGGCCCCTTGTCTGCAGCGATTCC
>JBDSFA010000290.1:0-3706 GCA_039919785.1 Dokdonella sp.
GTTGGAAGCGGCGTTTGCGCGAAGGCTTGTTCGCCGGTCTCGCCATCGTCGGCTCGGCCGTGCTCAATCTCGGCGCAAAACCGTTGTTCGAGCGCGATCGACCGAGCTTGTGGGAATCCATCGCGCCGGAAGGCAACTACAGCTTTCCAAGCGGGCACGCGATGGGTTCGATGACACTCGCGTGCGTCATCGTCCTGCTGTGCTGGCCTACACGTGGGCGTTGGCCGGTTGCGATTGCAGCGGCGCTGATGGTCGCGCTGATCGGTATGTCACGTATCTACCTCGGCGTGCATTATCCGTCTGATATCCTGGCCGGTTGGACCGCCGCGATGGCCTGGGCTTTGGCGGTGTATGCGCTGGTGTTCCGCGATGCGCGCCCGTGGGATCGGTCGGCATAGGAGCTTTTGTGGGAGCAACTGTTTGTGCAAGAGGCCTCAGCCGCGATGCTCACGCCTCCTCTTGACGGGACGTTTGAATTGGGATGGTTTTGTTCGCGGAACAGCAAGCATGGCGGCTTCCGCCACTCCCGCAGAAGCCGCTTTTGGCGCGCCCTCAGATTTGCGGTTCGGTCTCTGCAGCAATTACCTCGAGTGGGCGTTGTCGCGCCACCACGGCTTCGCGGCGGGCAATGTACAGGCTGGCACCGATCACGATGGTGGCGCCCAGCGCGGTATAGCGATCCAGCGGCTCGTCGAAAAGCCACCATGCCAACAGTGACACCAGGATCAACTGCAGGTAACTGAATGGCGCAAGTGTCGACGCTTCGCCCAAGCGCAACGCATGGGTCCAGAAATACTGGCCGAGAGTGCCAAGCACGCCGATCACCATCAACAGCGGCCACAGAGTCGTCGGTGGCATTTGCCAGACCAGCAGCGCGGCGGGGAGCGATAGCGGCACCCACAGCCAGGTCGTCAACAGCACGATCGTGTCGGGCGGATCACTGCGTGAAAGAAACTTTATGCTGATCGTGACTGTGCCTGTCGATGCAGCTGCGAGGAGTGCTACCAGGCTCGCTGAGGTAAATCCGTCGCTGCCGGGGCGCACGATCACCAGTACTCCGATGAAGCCGGCAAGAACCGCGCTCCAACGCCGCCCACGCACGATCTCGCCGAGGAAGATGACCGCGCCGATGGTCACGAACAGCGGCGACGAATATGACAGCGCAATCGCCTGCGCGAGCGGCAAGTGGGCGATGGCCCAGAAACCCGCCAGCATGCCGACTGTACCAATGGCGCAGCGCAAGACGTAGAACGCGAAGCGATTCGTGCGCAGGCTGCTGGCACCGTGGCGCATCAGCAAGGGAAGAGTCGCAATCGCACCGAAAAAGCTGCGAAAAAACGCAATCTCGAACGCGTGCAGCGAGTGCGAGGCGTAGCGAATCAGGATCGCCATCACGCCAAAGCAGCAGCCGCTGGCGATCATCAGCACGATCGCGCGCGTCGGCAACGCCGCAGGTGCAACAGCCTGCACAGGAAGGGAAACGCTCACGATAGGCTGGCGGCGAGAGTAGGCAAGCGGCGCGCATTCTAGCATCGGCGTTGCGCCAGCCTTGGAGCCAATTGCGTGCGAATTGCTGCAGCCACCGCGCTTCTTGCCGTGACTGCCCTGGTTGAAGCATGCGCCGAATCCGTCAATCGGCCATAGCGCCGAGCGTCCGCCATTGTCGGCAAGGCGCCGCGTCCGCTACCCTGACCCAACCCCGGCCGACCACGGATCCGATGAACGCGACCGCGCCTTTTATCGTTGCGATTCCAGCGCGCTACGGGTCAACCCGTTTGCCGGGCAAGGCGCTGCGCCAGATTGCGGGTCTGCCGATGATCGTGCGCGTCGCGATGCGCGCGCGCGCCGCCGGTGCGAGTGACATCATCGTGGCAACCGATGACGAGCGCATCGAAGTCGCGCTGGCGACCAGCGACGTGCGTGTCGAGATGACGCGTACCGATCATGCGTCCGGTAGCGATCGTCTGGCTGAAGTGGCGACGCGGCTCGGCTGGCCTGACGACACCATCGTCGTCAACCTGCAGGGCGACGAGCCGCTGGCGCCCAGTAGTGGCATCCGCGCGGTCGCGATCGCGCTCGCCGAAGGTGACGCGCCAATGGCGACCCTGGCAACTCCATTGCTATCCGTCGAAGAATTATTCGATCCCAATTGCGTGAAGCTGGTGCGCGATCAGCTCGGGCGCGCCCTGTATTTCAGTCGCGCGCCCTTGCCGTGGCCGCGCGATGCATTCATGCGCGATCGCTCGGTGTTGCCACCGGACATGCCCTTCTTGCGCCACATCGGCATCTATGCCTACCGCGCAGGCTTTCTGCGCACGTTCGCGGCGCTGCCCCCGACGCGACTGGAACGCATCGAATCGCTGGAACAGTTGCGCGCACTCGAACATGGTTTCCCAATCACGGTGCATATCGCACCGGAGCCTTTTCCATCCGGTGTCGACACGGCGGAGGATCTTGCACGTGTCGAACGCATGCTTGCCGAGGCCGTTCGATGACGCGCATCCTGTTCATCTGCATGGGCAATATCTGCCGCTCGCCCATCGTCGAAACGGTTGCGAGGGTCGAATTCGCGCGCGCTGGAATCGCAGCGCATATCGAATCAGCCGGTACCGAGAACTACCACGTGGGCCAATCAGCAGATCGACGCGCAATCCGCGTTGCCGAGGCGCATGGCTATCCGCTCGCGGCGCATCGTGCGCGCCAGGTGCGTGACGAGGACTTCGAATCATTCGATCATCTGCTGGCCATGGATCACGTCAATCTGCGTGCACTGGAGCACGACCGATCGGGGCATACACGGATTGCGCCCAAGCTTTTTCTCGCGGAGGCTGGTCTCGGCGATGTGCACGTGCCGGATCCCTACTACGGCACCGATGCGGATTTCGAACGGGTTGTTGCACTCGCGCGCAGCGGCGTCACCGCACTGATCGCGCGCTTGCGCTCAGACAAGGGGAGGGCGGGCGATGGACACACGCAAGGCGGCGCCTGAATTTCCGCACGATCTCGAATGGGTCAATACGAGCGTCCCGCCGAGCCTTGCGCACCTGCGCGGCCGCGTGGCGCTGGTCTGGTTCTGGAGCTACGACGCGGTCAATTGCTGGAACCTGATGCGGGATCTGCACAGGCTTGGCGACAAATACCACGATGGCCTGACCGTAGTTGGCGTGCATTGCCCGAAGTATCCGCGCCAACGCGCGAGCGAAGGCGTATTGAGTGCGGTCAACCGGCATGGTTTGCGCCATGCGATGGCCAATGACGAGGACTTTCGCCTGTGGCAAGCGTACGGGATCAACGCATGGCCAAGCGTTGCGCTGATCGACGCCGACGGCCGTCTTGCCGCGATATTCGCTGGCGAGGGCAGGGGGCAGGAGATCGATACACATATCGACCTTCTCCTCGATGAGGCCGCCTTGCATGACCTGCGCGTCTACGAACCGACGCCGCCGGCACTGCGTCCTGAGGCGCGCAGCGCGCTGTCGTTTCCAGGCAAGGTGCTGGTTGACGAGAAATTCCTCTACGTCGCCGACAGTGGACATAACCGCATCCTCGAATGCACGCACGATGGTCGCGTTCGACGCAGCTTCGGCAGCGGCAACCGCGGTTACAGCGACGGCAGTGCGAACCATGCCTGTTTCGACGATCCACAAGGGATGGCTCGCTGGGGCGATGGCCTGTATGTCGCGGATCGGGGCAGTCACTCGGTACG
>JBDSFA010000038.1:0-8367 GCA_039919785.1 Dokdonella sp.
GCCTCGGTTACACTACCGCGCTTTTTCGACCCGGCATCGATCCGGGCACGAAACCAGATTCGCACTCATTTCGGAGACACAGGCATGAAGTTTGGTTGGTCACTCGCCCTTGCGGCGCTGTTCGTGACGGGGTCTGCGTTCGCGCAGGACACCACGTCGGAAAAGGGCAAGATTTCCTATGCAATCGGTTTCCAGATCGGCTCCGGTCTTGCCGACCGCAACATGGACGTCGATATCGCAACGGTCACGCGCGCCGTACAGGACGCGTTCGCCAAGAAGACACCGGCCGTGCCGGAAGCGGCGATGAAGGACGCATTGGGCAAGCTTGAATCGAAGATGAAAGCTGAGGCCGACAAGACCCTCAGCAAGAACAAGAGCGAAGCTGACACCTTCATGGCGCAGAACAAGTCCAAGAAGGGCGTGATCGCGCTCCCGAACGGCGTGCAGTACCGGGCCATCGATGACGGCACCGGCAAGCAGATCTTGCCGACCAGCGAAGCAACGTTCCACGTGCGCGTTTCGTTGACTAGCGGCCGCGAGATCCGCAGCTCGTTCGTCGGTGAGCCGATCAAGGCAAAGGTTTCGGACATGCCGAGCATCTTCGGCACCAAACTGCTGCCGGAAGTCATCCAGAAGATGAAGGCCGGCGACCACTGGACGATCTACCTTCCGCCGGAACCGTCATCAGGCAATCAGGTATTCATCTGGGAAGTCAAGATCATTGATGTGAAGTGACGCCACGATGGCGTAGTCCCGCGCAGGTCATGGACCGCCGATACGGGGTCCATTGAAAAATGGATGAATTTATCCCGTGCAATACCGGGATGTCCGACGACGCGGGATCCCGCTTGAAGCCGACGCCGCGTACCAACGCGGCGTCGGCATTTGAAGAATCCGCAATGATGATACCGATCCAGTTGCCGATCCTGAGTCCGTGCGTTGGCATCTGCCAACTCGCTCGCGATGGCTATTGCGAAGGTTGCCTGCGCACTGGCGACGAAATCGCGCGCTGGGTTGCGATGGGCGAGCAGGAGCGCAAACGCTTACTCTTCGAAGTGTTGCCGCAGCGCGACGCTACGCGCTGATGAATCCGTTGCACACCAACTCACCGGATGTCGCGCGGCTGCGGAGCGCGGTGCGCGGCCTCCATGATCCACCGTCGGCGCCAGGCTGGAACGCGGGTGAGCTGGCGGATGTCTTCGATGCGGATTCGTCGCGACGACCCGCTGCGGTACTGGTGCCGTTCGTGCGCCGTAGCGACCAACTGTCCGTACTCTTCACGCGCCGCAGTGAGCGCTTGCGTCATCACGCGGGCCAGATCAGCTTTCCAGGCGGTGGCATCGACGCTGGCGACGAGGACGCGATTGCCGCGGCTGTGCGCGAAACCAACGAAGAAACCGGAATCCTGCCGATTCAGATCGAACCCTTTGGTTATCTCGATCGGCTCGACACAGTGTCTGGCTACAGCGTGACGCCGGTCGCCGGCTTCGTGCGCGACGACTATTCGATACGCCTGCAGGAAGACGAAGTCGACGAAGTCTTCGAAGTGCCGTTCGCGTTCATCCTTGATCCTGCCAGTCTCAAACGCGAGCATCTGCTCTGGCGCGGCCGCGAACGCGATATCTTTGCATTCGAATGGGAGGGCCGACGCATCTGGGGAGCGACGGCAGCGATCCTGAAGAACCTGCTGGATCGGCTGGAGAATTCGCAATGACAATCCGCACGCTCGTTTCCGTTGACGAGCTCGCCGCGATGCAGGCACGGGGCGATGTGCTGGTGGTTGATTGTCGCCAGGATCTCGCCGATGCGGACAAGGGCGAACGCAACTACGCGATCGCGCACATCCCGGGGGCGGTGTACGCGCACCTCGTGCGCGATCTTTCCGATCTGTCCAGGCATGGCGTCGGTCGTCATCCATTGCCGGCAGATGCTGCTTTCTCGAGCGCGTTGTCGCGCTGGGGCTGGCGACCTGATCTCGATGTGGTGGCCTACGATGACGCGAATGGCGCGCTGGCCGCCGCGCGACTGTGGTGGTTGTTGCGACTTGCCGGACACCTGCGCGTCGCCGTGCTCGATGGCGGCTTGGCCGCATGGCGCGCGGCAGGCTTCGCGCTGGAAGCAGGTGAAGTCCGTCGCGAACCTACGCAAGCGCAGGTTGCGATCGATCGCGACCACGCCGTGTGGTTCGACGAGATCGAACGCAGTCGCGCCGATGGCTCGGTCGTCGTGCTCGATGCGCGTGCCGCACCGCGTTATCGCGGCGAGGTAGAGCCGATCGATCCAGTGGCGGGTCACGTACCGGGTGCGTTGAACCGGCCATTTTCGGACAACCTCGATGCGAATGGCCGCTTCAAGGCGAAGGACGAGTTGCGCCGCGAATTCGAGCAACTGCTCGGTGCGCGGGATGTCCGCACCGTGGCCCATTCATGCGGCTCCGGTGTCACTGCCTGCCACAACCTTCTTGCGATGGAACATGCAGGACTTGTTGGCTCGCGCGTATTTGCCCCATCCTGGAGTGGATGGATCAGCGATCCATCGCGACCCGTTGCGAGTGGGGAGTTGCCGTAGGAGCGGCTTCAGCCGCGATAGGTGCAGTCGCGTGATCGATACCATCCCCACCTAACTCCCCCGGCCCTCGAGCGCAGCCTTCGGGCGTCCATCGGCGCGCGGACCCGTAGTCCGCAAGCGCGCCTCTTCACCCCCTTGAACGGGAGGGCTGGAGCATCGCGGCTTCCGCCGCTCCCGCAACAACCGCGCCAGGTTTTCCTGTAGCAGCGGCGGCCGCGATTGCCATCGCTGTTACTTGGATTTCAATCGCGCAACCAGCGCGTTCAACACGGTCTGCGCTTCCGGCGCGAACCAACCATCAAGAAAATCCTCCACCGGCAACTTCGCGGGATCGGCAAATAGGGTGGCCAGGTCGGCGCGCGCGAGGCGGCGGGTGTTGCTCATCGCTTGCGGCGGAAATTCGAGCAGTTCACTCATCCAGCTCAGCGCGCGCGGGACGACGAAATCGGTGTCGACGAGTTCGTCGACAAGGCCGATTGCATGCGCCTGTTCCGCATCGAGCATGGCGCCGCTCACCATCAGGCGTTCTGCTCGATAAGTGCCGACCAGGCGCCGCAATGCCGCCTGGATGCATTCGGGCACACACAATCCCACCTGTACTTCGTTGAGCCCGATCTTGAACGCGCCGCGCGCCATGATGCGGTAGTCGCACATGATCGCGAGCACAGCGCCGCCGGCCGGTGCATGTCCGGTGATGGCGGCGACCACCGGGATTGGCGAGCGTGCAAGCGCTGCGCACAGGCCGAAGAAATCGTTCCAGAACACGCGGAACGCATCACGGTCCAGCTGCAGCAGTGTCGGCACGTCCAGACCGGCCGAATACAATCCCGGAGCGCCGGAAAGTACCAGCGCGCGCGCCCCTTCAGCGGGGGCCGCTTCGACGGCTGCGCGCAGGCGCTGGACCAGCGCAGGGTCAAGTGCATTGACCGGAGGCCGTGCGAGGCGGAGCTCGCGGATGGATTCGTGCTGGATGATGTCGAGCATGGGATCAATGAGTCCGGAATGGAAATGGTTTCGAAGCCGCCGCCGAACAAGAAAAAGCGAGCTATTCGTCTGCCCGCGTCCACGCATAGCGCACGACGTAATCGAGCGTCGCCTTGCCGTTCGCGGGCACCACGACGTGGAACTCCAACAGGTCCGGCGTCTGCTTGTCCGGCTTCTCGCTGGCTGACAGCAGGCTCCAGCTACGCCAACGATTGGGATGCTCGCGCACGGTGATGGTACGTGCGGTCTCGCCGGTGTTGGTCAGTGCAATGCGGAAGCCTTCATTCATCTCGCGCGCGGCCTTGTCAATGCTGAAGGCAGTGCGTTCGCGCGTCGCCGCGAGATCGAAGGCGACGCCGAGGTTCACATCGACAGTACCTCCTTTGGCAATGTCGCCGATGCGGTTCTCGCCGAGCAGTTCGGTGCGGCCGTCCTTGTCGCGCGTGAGTACGCGCAGAGTGCCGCTTGGAAGGTTTTCAGAAGCGAGGAATTTGAGCTGGCTCTGCACCGGACCATTGCCGGTCTGCCAGCCGTCTGGTGCAAGGGTCGGTTTTTGCGGGAACCAGTTGCCGCCGTTCTCGAACAGCCAAAGACGTTCGCAGGAAACATCACGGCTCGCATACAGCGGTACCTGGGTCACGCTCGCGTCGTGTAGATCGAGGTTGCCGTCGATTGCGTAGCTGCGATAGTCGCCGAGTGAGGCTTGCTGCGGAAGTTCCTCCGGTGCGGGGGCGGGCGCAGCCATCGACTTCATCATCATCGGTCGCGGACCGCCGCCGGATTTCGCGAAATTCGGCGAACCTGCGATAAGTTTCAGTTTCGCGGCTGGAAAGTCGCGGCCGCTGCGGTTCGCGATGCTGGCCAGTGCATCGAGATGCAGGGTGCAGTCGCCTTGCAGCAGGGCTGAATACGCCGCACGCCAGCCGAGGCCCGAGGTGGGATAGGTCAACGTCGATGCGGCCGAGCCCAACTTGCCGTCGATGACGAGTTGCAAGGTGCTGCCGGGTAGCCCGTTGCTGTCCGGAAACTCGATGCGTGTGAATTCGTGCACATAGCTGATGCGACCATCGCCGCCGCGCACGCCGAGGGTTGCGCCGTCGAACGTGACCAGCACTCCATCGGCAATCGATTTGCCGTCGCTGTTGAAAACCTGCACGCGTTCACCGCGATGTGCGGCGAGCGCGCCACCGTCGCCGGCCGAGAGCACGCGTTGCGCGAGAACGCGCCCGCCGCTGCCAAGGTCGATGGCGACCGCTTCTGTATCGAGCATCGCCGGCAGGCCGTCGATGACGACGGTTTGCCTGCCGCCGCCAAGTTGCAGCGTGCGTTGCTCGTGCACGATGGCGTGGCCATCGGCAATCGGCGAACTGCCGTTTTCAAACAGTGCGTCACCATCACTGCGGTAGATCGTCAATGCCGGGTCGGCTGCGATCGCAGCAGCGGTAACGAGCACGGACATGGCGAGTGCCGTTCTTGCAAATGCAGGCAGGTTGCGGTGCATGGTCGCATTCCAGTTGCGGAGGATTGATGGGTCTATCATAGCGATCACAACGGAGACTGCCATGCATTGCATGTACCGCGGGTTGGCGTGGGTTGGATTGGCTTTGCTCGGCGCCGTCGCCGACGTTCATGCGGCCGGAAAACTCGGTGTGACTGATGCGTGGATCCGCGCTGCACCGCCGGGGGCGAATGCAGTCGCCGGCTACGCGACGCTGAAGAACACCGGTGACGAGATAATTTCGATCCTGACCGTGCAGAGCGATGCGTTTCGCATGACATCGCTGCACGAGACGCTGGTCGATGAAGGTGTCTCCAAGATGCGCGAGCTGCATCGCCTGAAAATTGCGCCGGGTGAAACGGTTCAGATGCAGCCCGGCGGCATGCACCTGATGCTGATGCAGCCGCGTCGCGAGATCCTTGCGGGCGACAAGGTCGAAATGTTGTTCATGCTCGTCGACGGAGCGCGCATCGAAACCTATTTCGACGTGGTCGCGGCAGCGTCCAGCGGCGACTGACAGGCAGCACGGATAGCCGCGGGCAGTGGGACCGATCGCCCGCTTGCGGGATCGATCCACACGATCACCGTGTCACCATCGGAATAGACGCGCTCGCTGTCGTGCGCGTCAAAGATGCGATGCGTCAGCGTCAGCGACGAGTTGCCGAGACGCAGTACGGAGAGCTCCGCCAGAATTTGCGCCGGCCATGCGAGCTGTCGGCGATAGTTCACGTGGGCGGCCGCGACGACCGGCATCATCGTTTCATCCATCCAGATACCGTCGATGCTGCCAAGCCAAGCCAGGCGCGCTTCCTGTGCATAGACCAGGAACGCTGCGTTGTTGACGTGGTTGAAGGCATCCAGGTCACCCCAGCGCACCGCTATCGGCAAGCTGATGATCGTGGGTCGGTTGGACGGAGTCACAGCGTCGGTCATGCGGCTTCCTTGCGCGTACGTTTGCGCGCTTGCGGCGGCGCGGCGCCGAGCGTGCGAGCGAGGAAGTGCCCGGTGTAGGACGAAGGTTCCTTTGCGATCTGTTCCGGCGTACCCGTCGCAAGGATGGTGCCGCCTCGCTCGCCGCCGTCGGGGCCGAGGTCGATGATCCAGTCGGCGGTCTTGATCACGTCGAGGTTGTGTTCGATCACGACAACCGTGTTGCCATCTTCGCTGAGCCGGTGCAGCACCTTCAACAGTTGTTCGATGTCGTGGAAATGCAGGCCGGTGGTCGGTTCGTCGAGAATGTAAAGCGTGCGTCCGGTGTCGCGCTTGGACAGCTCGCGCGACAGCTTCACGCGCTGCGCCTCGCCGCCTGACAGCGTAGTCGCGCTCTGGCCGAGCTTGATGTATGAAAGGCCGACATGCATCAGGGTCTCAAGCTTGCGCGCAAGCACCGGCACGGGCTCGAACAGCTTGAACGCATCCTCGACCGTCATGCCGAGCACATCGGCAATCGTGTAGCCCTTGTAGGTGATCTCCAGGGTCTCGCGGTTGTAGCGCTTGCCATGACAGACATCGCACGACACGTAGACATCGGGCAGGAAGTGCATCTCGACCTTGATCAGGCCGTCGCCTTCGCAGGCTTCACAGCGGCCACCTTTCACGTTGAAGCTGAACCGGCCCGGCCCGTAACCGCGTGAACGCGATTCGGGTACCTGCGCAAACAATTCGCGCAGCGGCGTGAACAACCCGGTATAGGTTGCCGGATTGGAACGCGGCGTGCGCCCGATCGGTGACTGGTCGATGTCGACGACCTTGTCGAACAATTCCATGCCTTCGACTTCGCGGAATGGTGCCGGCTTTTCGTTCGCGCCGTTGAGCTCAGCCGCGGTATGTCGATAAAGCGTGTCGTTGATCAGGGTCGATTTGCCGGAACCGGAGACGCCGGTCACGCAGACGAACAAGCCCGCTGGAATTTCCAGATCGACATTCTTCAGGTTGTTGCCGGATGCGCCGAGGATCCTGAGCATTTTTTCGGGAGCGGGTTTGCGGCGCTGCTTGGGCACTTCGATGCGGCGCTGGCCGGAAAGATATTGCCCAGTCAGCGAGCGCTTGGATTTCAGGATTGCATCAATATTGCCTTGCGCGACGATTTCGCCCCCATGCACGCCGGCGCCGGGTCCGATGTCGACGATGTAGTCAGCGAGGCGAATCGCATCTTCGTCGTGCTCCACCACGATCACGGTGTTGCCAAGATCGCGCAGCCGATTCAAGGTGGCGAGCAGGCGCTCGTTGTCGCGCTGATGCAGGCCGATCGATGGCTCGTCGAGCACGTACATGACGCCGACGAGACCGGCGCCGATCTGCGAAGCGAGCCGGATGCGCTGCGCTTCGCCGCCGGACAGCGAATCGGCCTGACGATCCAACGTCAGGTAATCGAGACCGACATCGACGAGGAAGTGCAGGCGCTCGCGGATTTCCTTGACGATCTTCACCGCAATTTCGCCACGCCAACCGGCGAGGGTGAGCGTCTTGAAGAATGCGAGTGACTGGTCGATTGGCAGCGCTGTCATCGTAGGCAGATTGGAGTCGCCGACGAAGACGTTGCGCGCGCTGCGGTTGAGGCGCTGACCCTTGCAGTCGGGGCAGGCACGATCGCTGATGAACTTGGCCAGTTCCTCGCGTACGGCTGGCGACTCGGTCTCCTTGTAGCGTCGCTCCAGGTTCGGAACGATGCCCTCGAAGCGATGCTTGCGCGCGACTGCGCCGCTGGCGCCGGTGACGTAGCGGAAACTGATCTGTTCATCACCCGATCCGTACAACACACGCTGGCGTGTCGCTGCGGAGAGTTGGATCCAGGGCGTGTCGACATCGAACTTGTAGTGCTTGGCCAGCGACAAGATAAGTTGGAAGTAATACTGGTTGCGCCGGTCCCACCCGCGCACCGCACCGGCGGAGAGGCTCAGCTGCGGATTGACCACGACGCGTGCGGGATCAAAGAATTGGGCGACGCCGAGTCCGTCGCAGGCTGGGCAGGCGCCGACGGGCGAATTGAACGAAAACAGGCGTGGTTCGAGCTCCGGCAGCGAGTAGTCGCACACGGGACACGAGAAGCGCGACGAAAACGTGATCGCCGCCGACTTCGCATCATCGATGTTGACGACGATGGCAATGCCTTCGCCCAGCCGCAGCGCAGTTTCGAACGATTCGGCAAGACGCTGCTTGAGATCCGCCTTCGGTCGGAAGCGATCGATCACGACCTCAATCGTGTGCTTCGTGCGCAGCGCCAGCGGCGGCACGGCATCGAGTTCGTGCACATGACCATCGACGCGCGCACGCACGAAACCCTGCGCACGCAATTGCTCGAATACCTGGATGTGCTC
>JBDSFA010000095.1:0-18462 GCA_039919785.1 Dokdonella sp.
CGGTGCGCAGGCGCCGAGTGGCAATGACCGCTCCTGCGTTCTGCTGGTCGAGGGTGGCGCAGGTCGTCTGTTGCTCGCCGGTGACATCAGCCGCCACGTCGAGAGCGACGTCGCAGCGCAGATCGGCGCCGGTCCGCCCCTCGTACTGGTGGTTCCCCATCACGGCAGCAAATCTTCATCCAGCGCGGAATTCCTGGCCGCGCTGAAGCCGGTTTTCGCGCTGGTGTCGGCCGGTTGGCACAATCGCTTCCGTCACCCGAATCCGGCCATCGTTGAACGCTACGTGCAAGCCGGGATCCCGCTCGATAACACCGCGAGCGAGGGTGCGCTGCGGGTCGCTTTTCCCGCCACTGCGCCACCCCAGCTTGTCGTGCGGGAGCGCCTGCGCCAGCACCGCTACTGGCGCGAATAGGCGACTCTGGTCTTGACCATTGCGGCCAAGATCGGCTATCTGCAGGCCTGCAACGCAGGGCACAGACGTCGCTGTCGGCGCTGCTATCATGCGGGTCTGTCGCAATTGCAGTCAAAGGTGGTGTTGTGCTTGAAATCCTGATGGCGGGCGGCTGGGCAATGCTGCCGATCCTGATCTGTTCCGCGGCTGCGCTCGCGATCATTCTCGAGCGTTTCTGGACCCTGCGGCGCAAGGCCGTGGTGCCAGCCGGGCTGGGCAATGAAGTGCGCGAATGGGCACGCACGCGCAAGCTCGACCCGGAGCATCTGAATGCGCTGCGCACGAACTCGCCGCTGGGCGAACTACTCGCCGCCGCGCTGACCGTGCGCAACCGTCCGCGTGAGATCATAAAGGAGCGCGTCGAGGACACAGGTCGCCATGTCGTGCACCGCCTCGAACGCTTCCTCAACACACTGGGCACGATCGCGCTGATCTCGCCCCTGCTCGGATTGCTCGGAACGGTATTCGGCCTGATCCGCATGTTCTTCTCGGTCATGGTCAGCGGCGTTGGCGATCCGCTCAAGATGGCTGGCGGCATCGGCGAGGCGCTGGTCTGCACCGCTGCGGGTCTTTCCGTCGCGATTCCGGCCTATGTGTTCCATCGCTTTTTCCGCAGTCGCGTGTCGGGCCTGATCGTCGAAATGGAGCGCCAGGTTTTCCTGCTCACCGACGAATTGACCGCAGGCAGCGAAATCTCGCCGGCCTCTGCCGCACATGCGCCGGTGCGCGTTGCGCGCACGGCTGGCTGAGCGAGGCCGCGCATGAGAATCGCTTCCGCGCGCCGCGAGGACGATTTCGAGATCAATGTGATCTCGCTGATCGACGTGCTGCTGACCCTGCTCATGTTCTTCGTGTTGACCACGACGTTCGTGCAGCACGCGCGCATGCAGGTGACGTTGCCACAGGCCGAATCGTCCGAGCAGAGCGAGCAGCGCGATGCATTGACGTTGGTGATCGATCGCGACGGCCATTTTTTCATCGACAACAATGAAGTGCTCAATCCCGGTCTCGATTCGCTCAAGGAAGCGATCGGCAAGATTGCCGGTGAGGATCGTTCGCGGCCGGTGCTGCTGAGTGCGGACGGCTTGACGCCGCACCAGGCCGTCGTCACAGCGATGGATGCGCTCGCCGAACTGGGCTTCACCCGATTATCGATCGCCACGACGCACGCGCAGCCCGCGGGCGAACGGTGAGCAACGCGGACGCGTCCGCGCCTTCCGGATGGGCCTTGTACGCACGTTTGCTCGGCTACGCGCGGCGCTATTGGTTGGTTGCGATGTTCACGGTGCTCGGCATGATCGCCGACGCAGCCTGCATGGGCCTGTTCGCCGGCTCCATCAAACCGATGCTCGACCAGCTGTTCATTGCGCGCGATCCGGTGGCGATCTTCTGGATGCCGATCCTGATCGTGTCGATTTTCGCGGTGCGCAGCATCGCCATCTACGTCGGCGATTACGGCACCGCCTACATCGGTCGCGGCGTCGTGCAGCAGTTGCGTCAGCAGGTGTTCGATCATTACTTGCGTCTGCCCTCTGCATTCTTCGATCGCGAAGCCTCGGGTCACCAGATTGCGCGCATCACCTACAGCTCGGAGCAGGTCGCGCAGGCGTCGACCGACGCAGTCAAGATCGCGGTGACCGACGGCCTCAGCATCGTTGCCTATGTGGCCGTGATGCTGCGCGCCAGCGTGCAGCTGACATTCGGCTTGCTGATCATGGTGCCGCTGGTCGGCGTGCTCGTGGTGTATGTCGGTCGGCGCTATCGCCGCATCAGCCATCGCATCCAGGGTTCGATGGGCACGGTGACGGGTGTCATCGAGGAAGTCGTTGGCGCGAACCGCGAAGTGAAGGTATTCGGTGGGCAACGCTATGAATCGGAGCGCTTCAATGCCGTTTCCGAACAGACGCGCCGGCTCGGCCTCAAGGTCGCCGCCACCAATGGCCTGGCCAGTTCGTCGGTGCAGTTGATCGCGGCGATCTCTCTTGCGCTGATCATCTATTTCGCGACGCGACCGGCGATGCTGGCCGAGCTTTCGCCGGGTGCGTTCACATCGCTGATCCTTGCCATGGGGGGCATCCTGCCGTCGCTGAAGCGTCTCACCATCGTGCAGGCGAACCTGCAGCGTGGCCTTGCCGCTGCCGAGGAAATCTTCAGCCTGATCGACACGCCGCCCGAGCGCGATGAAGGCACGCGCGAGCTGGCGACAGTCAAGGGCGATCTGGAATTGCGCGATGTCCGGCTTGTCTATCAGGGCGCGAGCCAGCCCGCGCTGCAGGGAGTGAGCTTGTGCTGTCCGCGCGGCAGCGTGACTGCACTGGTCGGTCGCTCCGGCAGTGGCAAGTCGACCCTTGCCAGTCTGATTCCACGTTTCCACGAACCCGACGCGGGCAGCGTGCTCATCGACGGGCATGCGCTCGGCGAGTACACGCTGGCCAGCCTGCGCCGGCAGATCGCATGGGTCGGTCAGAACGTCACCCTGTTCGACGACAGCATCGCGCGCAACATTGCCTATGGCGCACTTGCGCAAGCGAGCGAGGCCGCCATCGTTGCTGCCGCAGAAGCTGCCAATGCGATGGAATTCATTCGCCAGCTGCCCAATGGCATACACAGCCGTGTTGGGGAGAGCGGGGCCTTGCTGTCCGGCGGCCAACGCCAACGCATCGCGATCGCGCGTGCCTTGTTGAAGAATGCGCCGATCCTGATCCTCGATGAGGCGACCAGCGCACTGGACAGCGAATCGGAGCGCCTTATCCAGGATGCGCTGCAGCGCCTCATTCGCGATCGCACCGTGCTCGTAATCGCACATCGCTTGTCGACGGTCGAACATGCCGATCAGATCGTCGTGCTCGATCATGGCTCGATCGTCGAGCAGGGCACACACGCGGCCCTGCTCGCGCGCGGTGGACATTACGCCGCGTTGCACCGGCTGCAGTTTCGCGATCAACCAGGGCCGAAGGCCGAGCGCTGAAGGATCGCGTTATATGGACGACGGCATGCGCGCGATTGCCGAGAGCGCAACCGCAATATCGGCTTGCCGGCATACTCCATCTCTCTGTCCGCAGCGATCAGCCCATGCCCGTCGCATCCCGCATTGAACGTATCTGGTATGGCGGCGCGCCCGTGCCATGGTGGCTCGCGGCGCTCGTGCCGGTCTACAAGGCCTTGCGCGCGATCCACCTGGTGCCTTACCGGCTCGGCTGGCGCGTGGCTGCGCGTCTGAGCGTTCCGGTGATCGTCGTCGGCAATCTCACGGCGGGCGGCAGCGGCAAGACGCCGCTAACGATCGCGCTGGTGGAAGCCTTGCGTCTGCGCGGATTCAAACCGGGCGTCGTGAGCCGCGGCTACGGTGGCACGAGGCGCGACCCGTTGTTGCTCGACGACATGCCTTCGCCTGCGATGGTCGGTGACGAGCCCTGTCTGATCCGTCAACGCACCGGCGCGCCGGTTGCCGTAGGACGTGACCGTGCGCGCGCAGCGGCGTTGCTGATCGAACGCGGTGTCGATGTCGTGCTGGCCGATGACGGGTTGCAAAATCCGGCGTTGGCGCGCGCTGTCGAAATCTGTGTGATCGATGGTCAGCGTCGCTTCGGCAACGCACGCCTGCTGCCGGCGGGTCCGTTGCGCGAGCCTCTGGCACGTCTGCAGGATTTTCCGTTTCGCGTCTGCAACGGTGGCGCAGCGCAAGCCGGTGAAACGCCGATGCGCCTGGTCGGCGACATGGCGGTACCGGTCACGCGCTGCGCTTCGGTGCGACCGCTGGAATCCTTCGCGGGCGAACGCGTGCACGCGGTTGCTGCCATCGGCAACCCGGAGCGGTTCTTCGATGGCTTGCGTGCGCATGGCATCGAGGTCATTGCGCATGCGTTTCCGGACCATCATGCGTTCGTCGCGTCCGAGCTTGTGTTTGGCGATGAGCTGCCGTTGCTGATGACCGAGAAGGACGCGGTCAAATGCACCGTGTTTGCGAAACCTAATTTCTGGTGCGTGCCGGTGCGCGCGGAATTGCCGGACACGTTTTTCGATGCGATCGCCGAGCGATTGGCCAAGCATTGAAAGAGCCCTGAAAGAACCAAAGGCCTACCATCGCGCCGCGCATGCGTCCGTGTGCGTATCCGACCTCAAGAGGTTCCCTCCGTGGAAAGCTGCAGTAGTCCCAGACGAAGCAACGCTGCCACGACGGAGCGAATGGCAGGCTGACCCATGCGCGTCGTGACGACGCGTCGGGCGTGACCCAGGCGATTCCTTTGGCGGCAGCGTGATCCCGATCACCGCCCCAGATTCCGGAGTCGCCATGTTCAAGCTCAACCTCCTGGCTGTTGCCGTGCCGGCAGCGCTGCGCGCCGGCAACGATCCCCGCCGTAACGTTCCAGTCAACCATCCCCTGCTCGAATTCGTGCGCCTCGATGGCGCGGACGCACTGAAACGACTTGGTGTCAGCGGCGAAGGCTTGTCCGTGACCGAGGTCGAGACGCGGCTTGAGGAATACGGCCCGAACGTCGTTGCGCAGGAAAAGAAGCGTCCGTTCCTGCTCGAAATCGCACATCGCTTCTTTACCAATCCGATCAACATCCTGCTGGCCGTCCTCGCCGTGGTGTCCTGGATCGGCGACGACAAGGTCGGTGCCTGCATCATGCTCGCGATGGTGTTCATGGCGGTGTTCCTGTCCTATTTCCAGGAAGCACGCACCGGTCGCGCGGTGGAGCAGTTGCGAAATATGGTCAGCAATACCGCAACCGCGCGTCGAGTGCCGGTGCCGACGGAGGGCGATGAGGAGGCCCTATCCGTCGCGGCGGTCGCGCAGAAGACCGAGATTCCGATCGAGCAACTGGTGCCCGGCGATGTCGTGCACCTGTCAGCCGGCGACATGATCCCGGCAGACCTGCGCCTGCTCAGCGCGAAGGACCTTTTCATCAATCAATCCACGCTGACCGGCGAATCGATGCCGGTCGAGAAATTCGCGGGTATCGATCCAGACGCCAGCGCACCGCTAGACGCGAAGAACCTGTGCTTCATGGGCAGCAACGTGATCAGCGGCAGTGCGACCGGCCTGATCGCCGCGACAGGCGGACGTACCTACTTCGGCGCGCTCGCTGGTTCACTCGTCGGCCAGCGCGTGCAGACGAGTTTCGACAAGGGCGTACAGCGTTTCGCCTGGCTGATGCTGCGCTTCATGGCGGTGATGGTGCCGCTGGTGTTCCTGCTCAACGGGTTCGTCAAGGGCGCGTGGCTCGACGCCTTCATGTTTGCGGTCGCGGTTGCGGTCGGCCTGACGCCGGAAATGCTGCCAATGATCGTCACCATCAATCTCGCCAAGGGCGCGATGGCGATGGCGAAAAAGGACGTGATCGTCAAGCGCCTCAGCGCGATCCAGAACTTTGGCGCGATCGATGTGCTGTGCACGGACAAGACCGGCACGCTGACCCAGGACAAGGTGATTCTCGAGCGCCACGTCGACATCCATGGCGAGGAGGATGAGCACGTGCTGGCCTTCGCCTACCTCAACAGCCACTACCAGACCGGCCTCAAGAACCTGCTCGATGTCGCCGTCATAACGAGCGTCGGCGAAAAGACGCGCCAGCAGTTGCAGGGCGAGTACACACTCGTCGATGAGGTGCCGTTCGACTTCGCGCGCCGGCGCATGTCGGTGATCGTGCGCGATCGCGTCGGCCGGCATTTCCTCATCGCCAAAGGCGCGGTGGCGGAAATGGTCGGCATCTGCAACGCCTCGCGCACACCCGATGGCAACGAGGCGATGTCGCCGGATGCCGTTGCCGAAGCACGCGACGTCGCGCGCGACATGAACGACGACGGCTTCCGCGTGATCGCGCTCGGCATGCGCGAAATCGAGGCGAAGGCCGCGTATTCGCTCGCCGATGAAACCGAGCTCACCCTCATGGGCTTCGTCGCATTCCTCGACCCGCCGAAGGACAGCGCTGCCGATGCGATTCGTGCGCTGAAAGAGAACGGCGTCGCGGTGAAGATCCTCACCGGCGACAACGACATCGTCACGCGCAACGTCTGTCGTCAGGTCGGCTTCGAAGTGACTCGCTGCCTGCTCGGGCACCAGGTCGAAGCAATGAGCGACGAGGAATTGACGATCGCGACGCGTGACACGCAAGTGTTTGCGCGCCTGAATCCGCAGCAGAAGGTGCGCGTGATTGACGCCCTGCATCGTGATGGGCACGTCGTCGGCTTCATGGGCGACGGCATCAACGACGGGCCTGCCTTGCGTGCGGCCGATGTCGGCATCTCGGTCGATACCGCGGTCGACATCGCGAAGGAAGCGGCCGACATCATCCTGCTGGAGAAAAGCCTGATGGTGTTGGAGGAGGGCGTGCTCGAAGGCCGCAAGGTGTTCGGCAATATCCTGAAATACATCAAGATGACCGCCAGCTCCAACTTCGGCAACATGTTCAGCGTGCTCGGTGCGAGCGCGTTCCTGCCGTTCCTGCCGATGGCTGCGGTGCAGATCCTGCTCAACAATCTACTCTACGATTTCTCGCAGACCTCGGTCGCGAGTGACGAGGTGGACAAGGAATATCTGGCACGCCCGCGTCAATGGGATATCGCGGCGATCACGCGATTCGTGCTGTTCATCGGCCCGATCAGCTCGATCTTCGACTATGCGATGTTCGCCGTGATGTGGTTTGTGTTCAAGGCCAATTCTCCTGAGCATGCGACGCTGTTCCAGACCGGCTGGTTTGTCGAATCGCTACTTTCGCAGACCTTGATCGTGCATGTGATCCGTACCGGGAAACTGCCGTTCTTCGAGAGCCGCGCGAGCCTGCCGCTGACGATCACCGGCATCGTGATTTGCGCGATGGGTGCCTTGCTGCCGTACTCGCCGCTGGCGGCGAAGTTCGGCTTCGTCGCGCTGCCGGGGATGTACTGGCTGTATCTTGCGGTGATCCTTGCTGCGTATCTCGCGCTGACGCAGTTCGTGAAGGTGCGCTTGATCCGCCGGTTCGGCCTGCTGTAGGCGAATGTCCGGTTACTCCGGCGGCCAGTGGTCGCAGGGCAGGCATCGCAGAGGCAGCTCCTTGCGCAAGCATCGCGGCTGAAGCCGCTCCCACAGGGTCCAACTGCAGGGGGAGAGCATCGCGGCTTCCGATGGCGGACATGACGCGCGGGTCCGAATTTTTGTGGGACCAACTTGCTGTGGGAGCGGCTTCAGCCGCGATGCTCTGGCCTGAACTTACACCGAGCGACACCATCCCCACCCAACCCTCCCCTTGAAGGGGAGGGCTAAAGCACCGGCAGCGCTAGCTGCGCGAGCAACTATCTGTGGGAGCGGCTTCAGCCGCGATGCTCTTCGTTCATCATGCGACGTGCGCCAAGAACCCGGCGCGGGCCATCCATGCAAGGATGACATTGCCGGCTCGGATCCCGCGCGGGGACAGGTGCGTTGAAATTGGCGATCCGCGCCGCCAATTGTTTGTTTAATCCTGTGAGACGCCTGCGCGCAAACTAGGCAAATGCCCTTGCAATCCTTCCATCCCGCCGTCTCTGCCTGGTTTCGCGGCGCGTTTGCTGCCCCGACGCCGGCGCAAGTCGAGGCGTGGCCAGCGATCGCGTCCGGCTGCCACACGCTGATCGCCGCGCCAACCGGTTCAGGCAAGACCCTTGCAGCGTTTCTGGCCGCCATCGACGACCTCGTGCGTCGCGGCATCGAGAGCCCGCTGCCGGACGAAACCGCGGTCGTCTACGTTTCGCCGTTGAAGGCACTGTCGAACGACGTGCGTATCAACCTAGAAGCCCCGCTTGCCGGCATCCGCGACGAATTGCTGCGCATGGGGCTGCCCGACGTTGAAATCCGCAGCGTTGTGCGTACCGGCGACACGACGCAGGCCGAGCGCGACAAGATGCGCAAACGCCCACCGCACATCGTGGTGACGACGCCGGAGTCGCTATACATCCTGCTCGGCTCCGAATCGGGTCGACGCATGTTGTCGACGACGCGCACGGTGATCGTCGATGAAATCCATGCGCTCGCGCCGAACAAACGCGGCGCGCATCTGTCGCTGTCGCTTGAGCGTCTCGACGAGTTGTGCGAACACCGGCTGGTGCGCATCGGTCTGTCGGCAACCCAGAAGCCGATTGATGAAGTCGCGAAGTTCCTGGTCGGCGCGCCGACCGACCTGATCGCGCCCGAATGCAAGATCGTCGACGCAGGCCATGCGCGCGCGCGCGATCTCGCGATCGAATTACCAGAGGCGCCGCTCGAAGCGGTGATGTCCGGTGACACCTGGAGCCAGGTGTACGCGCGCATTGAACAGTTGATTGCCGAACACCGTACGACACTGATCTTCGTCAATACGCGGCGCATGGCCGAGCGCGCTGCGCGTCATCTCAGTGATCGCCTTGGCAAGGACAAAGTCACCGCCCATCACGGCAGCATGGCGAAGGAACATCGCTTCGATGCCGAACAACGTCTGAAGCGCGGCGAACTCAGCGCGCTGGTTGCGACGGCTTCGCTCGAACTCGGCATCGATATCGGTGATGTCGATTTGGTCTGCCAGATCGGATCGCCACGCGCGATCGCGACTTTCCTGCAGCGCGTCGGTCGTTCCGGTCACGCGGTTGATGGCACGCCGAAGGGGCGCTTGTTCCCGCAGTCGCGCGATGAACTGGTCGAATGCGCGGCCTTGCTCGATGCGGTGCGCCGCGGCGAGCTCGACACACTGCACATTGAACGCGCACCGCTCGATGTCCTGGCCCAGCAGATCGTCGCCGAAGTGGCTGCACGCGAATGGAACGAGAACGATTTGTTCGACCTCGTGCGTCGCGCGTATCCGTTCGCAAGCGTTACGCGTGAGCAGTTCGGTGCGATCGCGCGCATGCTCGCCGAGGGTTTCACCACACGTCGCGGACCGCGTGGGGCTTACCTGCATCGCGATGTTGTCAACGGCGTGCTGCGTGCGAGTCGCGGCGCGCGCCTGACCGCGATCACCTCGGGTGGCGCGATTCCCGACACGGCCGACTACGACGTCGTGCTGGAACCTGCTGCGACGATGATCGGCAGCGTGCACGAGGACTTCGCGGTCGAGAGCATCGCCGGCGACATTTTCCAGCTTGGCAATCATTCGTATCGCATCCTGCGTGTCGAGCGCGGCAAAGTTCGCGTCGAGGATGCGCACGGCGCGCCGCCATCGATTCCGTTCTGGCTCGGCGAAGCACCAGGGCGCAGTGATGAGCTGTCGCAGGCGGTGTCGCGTTTGCGCGAGGAACTGTCCAATCGCATTCCCTCGGTTGGGAGTGGGTTCTGTGGGAGCGGCTTCAGCCGCGATGCTCTTGTTTCGGACACAACCGAGCCTGGAAGCATTGCGGCTGAAGCCGCTCCCACAGAGGCCGCTCGTGCAGAAGCCGAGGCCTGGCTGATGGATGAGGTAGGTCTCGGTCGCGTTGCCGCCCAGCAAATCGTCGACTACCTCGGTTCCGCGAAAGCCGCGCTCGGCCTGCTGCCGACCCAGCACGTGCTCGCGATGGAGCGCTTCTTCGATGAGTCCGGCGGTACCCAGCTGATCATCCATTCGCCGTTTGGCAGCCGCGTCAATCGCGCCTGGGGCCTGGCTCTGCGCAAGCGCTTCTGCCGCAAATTCAATTTCGAGCTGCAAGCCGCGGCGACTGAAGACGCGATTGTGCTGTCGCTGTCGACGAGTCACAGCTTTCCGCTTGAGGACGTCGCGCGCTATCTGCATTCCGAATCGGTGCGTGATGTGCTGATCCAGGCCTTGCTCGATGCGCCGATGTTTGGCGTGCGTTGGCGCTGGAATGCAACGACCGCGCTCGCGCTGCCCCGCTTCCAGGGCGGTTCCAAAGTGCCGCCGCAATTGCAGCGCATGAAGTCCGAGGATCTCCTCGCAACGGTGTTTCCGGATCAGGTGGCTTGCGCCGAGAATCTCGTCGGCGAACGCGAGATTCCAGATCATCCGCTGGTCGAACAAACACTGCACGATTGCCTGCACGCGGCGATGGACATCGATGGACTCGTCGCGCTGTTGAAAGGGTTGGAGCAGGGCAGTGTTCGCATCGTTGCGCGCGACCTCACAGGTCCGTCGCCGCTGGCGGCCGAGATCCTGGGTGCACGGCCCTATGCGTTCCTTGACGATGCTCCGCTGGAGGAACGGCGTACGCAAGCGGTCGTGAATCGACGTTGGAGCGATCCACAAAATGCCGACGATCTGGGTCGTCTCGATCCCGACGCAATTGCCGGTGTGCGCGAGGAGGCGTGGCCGGAAGCGCGCTCGGCGGATGAATTGCATGCGGCTCTGATGGGTGTTGCGTTCGTCACCGATGCAGAAGCGCAAGCGACGCATGGATGGGCGCAATGGTTGGCACAGCTTGCGGCGGACCGACGCGTGACGAAGCTGTCGCGCGCTGAAGGCATCGCGGCTGAAGCCGCTCCCACAAGTGCAATTGCTTTTGAGCCCTCCCCTTCAAGGGGAGGGTTGGGTGGGGATGGTGTCAGTCATGAACGGCCCAGCAGCGCGGCTGAAGCCGCTCCCACACGTGCGATTGCTTTTGAGCCCTCCCCTTCAAGGGGAGGGTTGGGAGGGCATGGTGTCAGTCATGAACGGCCCAGCATCGAGGTTGATGCCGCTCCCACACGTGCGATTACTTTTGAGCCCTCCCCTTCAAGGGGAGGGTTGGGAGGGGATGGTGTCAGTCATGACCGGCCCAGCATCGAGGTTGATGCCGCTCCCACACGTGCGATTGCTCTTGAGCCCTCCCCTTCAAGGGGAGGGTTGGGTGGGGATGGTGTCAGTCACGAACTGCCCAGTATTGCGACGGATGCCGCTCGCACCCATGTTGTGGGAGCAGGAATCTGGGTTGCCGCCGAGCGCCTGCCGCAATTCGAAGCGATCCTTCCCGCTGCATCGCGCAAGCCCGCCATCGATGCGCCGGCCGAATATGCCAGCACATGGACACGCGAGGACGCGCTCGTCGATGTTCTGCGTGCGCGCCTGACGGCGCTGGGTCCCGTGCGTGTGAGCGCGCTGGCGCAATCGCTGGGCGTCGCGAACACCGACATCGAGATCGCACTGCTTGCGCTGGAGTCCGATGGCTACGTGATGCGCGGCCGTTTCTCCGCGTCTGCAGCGGCGGCCGATGGCGAAATCGAATGGTGCGAACGGCACCTGCTCGCACGTATCCATCGCTACACCGTCAACCGCCTGCGTCGCGAGATCGAGCCAGTCGAGGCACGCGATTTCATGCGCTTCCTGTTCGAGTGGCAGCGTGTCGCGCCGGGGACGCAAGTCAGCGGACCGGATGCGCTGGCGGGTGTGCTCGTGCAACTGGAAGGCTTCGAAGCGGCTGCGTCAGCGTGGGAAAGCGAGATCCTGCCCGCGCGTATAGACGCGTACGAAATCGCGTGGCTGGATGCATTGTGTCAGGCCGGACGCGTCGTGTGGACGCGCCTTCGCGGACGCAAGGTGGCTGCTGGTGAACGCGCCGGCGGTCCTGTGCGTGCGACGCCAATCGTTCTGTTGCAGCGACGCCAGCGCGACGCATGGCTATCGTTCGGCGGGCTTGCCGCCGGGGTCGATCTATCCCTCTCATCGCGCGCGCAGGCGGTTGCAGATTTTCTTGCTGCGCAAGGCGCTTCATTCTTCGACGAGCTGCTCTCCGGCACGCGCCTGCTGCACACAGAGTTGGAGAACGCGCTCGGTGAACTGGTTGCCGCCGGTCTCATCCATTCCGACAGTTTCAGCGGGCTGCGTGCGTTGCTGGTGCCTTCCTCGAAGCGTCCATCGACGCAGCGCCGGCATGGGCGCCGTCGCGCATTGTTCGGGATCGAGGATGCGGGGCGGTGGTCGCTCGTGCGCCGACGCACACCGTTGGAGGACGAAAAAAATCATCGTCCTAAATTCGATGCAGAAGCTCTCGAACATGCAGCGCAAGGTTTGCTCCGACGCTATGGCATCGTGTGCTGGCGCTTGCTCGCACACGAAGCCGATTGGCTGCCGCCGTGGCGTGAATTGTTGCGCGTGTATCACCGTCTCGAAGCGCGCGGTGAAATCCGCGGCGGTCGTTTCATCGCGGGCGTAGCGGGCGAGCAGTTTGCATTGCCCGAGGCGATTGCCTCATTGCGCAGCGTGCGCCAGCGCGCGCCCAATGAAACGTTCGTCTGCGTCTGCGGCGCCGACCCGCTCAACCTCGTCGGCAGTCTGATAGCGGGCGACAAGATTCCGCGCGTGGTCGGTTCGCGCGTGCTGTATCGCGACGGTGTGCCGATCGCGAGTCGTGTCGCCGGCAAAACGCTGTTCCTGCAAACGGTCGATGTGGCGGAAGAACACGCCTTGCGCATGCGATTGCTGCGCGGCAGCGCCCGGCCACAGGAAGCAGGCCCGAACACTTCCTTCGTGAACGGTTCTGAAGAGGAATAGCGGCAGTACGCGTCCCGAGCTGAACGGGATCCGATCCAGCGCATCGTTCGATGTTCCCGGTTAAGCGTCACTCCCTGATAGTCGGCCGTTCAAAACGACACCGAGGAGACTTTCATGATGCGGACCCGATTCTATTCACTGCTGTTCGTCGGCGCGACTTTCGCGGGCGGCGCGATCGCTCAGCTTCCGCGCGCGGACGACGTGCCACGCGGCGAGATGTCCCGCGCAGATGTCGATTTTCTGACGACCGTCGATGTCGCCAACATGGATCAACTCATGCTTGCAAAGCGCGCGGGATCACGCGCGCGCAATCCCGGCGTCCATTCGCTTGCCGACAACGTCGTGCGCAGTTACACCAAGGCTGACGATGCATTGCGCCTGCTGGCTGCCGCCAAACATGTCGATCTCACGCACCGTCCCAGCGCAAAAGGCCAGAGCGAGGCCGACGCTTTGCTTGATCGCAGAGGCGCGCTCGATCAGGAATACGTCAACGACGTGGTGAAAAATACGGATGACTTGATCGTGATGTACGAGGGTGCGCGCGATCATAGCGATGATGCCGACATCCGCACCTTTGCCAACACGATGTTGCCTGCCCTGCAAGACCATCAGCGCCAGGCCAAGGACATTCTGGCCCGCGAAGGCGACGGAAAGCGCTAAGAAGCGCAAGCTAGAAAGCGCAACCGGTTCCGTGCCTTCTAGCATGGGCGCGAAACCATGTTTGCTCGGGGATTCGTCTTTGTGAGCCGATGATCAAATTGCTTACGTCAATGGCGACTGTCACGCCGCAGGCGAGTGATTGTCCTTACGCGCAAAGACACGCTTGCCACCCACCCAGGTTTCAAGCACCTGCGTCGACCAGATCTTTGCCGGCTTGATCTTGAACAGGTCGCGATCAATCAGAATGAAATCGGCCCACTTGCCCGGTTCCAGCGTGCCCAGTGTTTTTTCATGGTGCGCGGCAAACGCGGCGTCGAGCGTGAACGCGCGCAGCGCTTCAACCAAGGTCATCTTCTGATCGGGCTGCCAACCTCCGCGCGGCCTGTCTTTATGATCCTGGCGCGTCACTGCCGCATGCAGACCGTAGAACGGATTCGATGATTCCACCGGGAAATCAGAGCCGCCTGCGATCAGCGTGCCTTGTTGCAGGAAGCGTCGCCAGGCGTACGCACCCTTCAGTCGTTCGGGGCCTATGCGATCCTCGGCCATGTTCATGTCCGACGTCGCGTGCGTCGGCTGCATAGAGGCGATGAGCTTGAGCTTCGAAAAGCGCGGGATGTCCTCGAGAGCCACGACCTGTGCGTGTTCAATGCGGTTGCGCAAACCCTGCCCACCGTGGGCCTTGAACGCTGCTTCGAAGCTATCGAGCACTTCGCGATTCGCGCGATCACCGATCGCATGGACGCACACCTGGTAACCCTTGCTGAGCGCCTTGCCAATCATCGCGGTCAGTTCGTCAGGGGAATGAAACAGCAAACCGCTGTTGTTCGGATCATCCGAATACGGCGCGAGCATCGCGGCACCACGGCTGCCCAGGGCACCGTCGGCGTAGAGTTTCACCGCGCGTACGTCGAGAAAGTCGTCGTCGTAGCCGATCAAAGGCCCTTTCTTGCTGATCGCATCGAAGTCCTGATCGGTGCCCCCGATCATCGCGAAAATGCGCGCGGTCAGTTTGTGTTCGTCGGCGGACCGCCGATACAAGTGATACGTGTCCAGATCGATGCCCGCGTCGCCGACGCTGGTCATGCCGACGCTGGCCATTTCGGCGAGCGCCGCATCCAGCGCGTTCGCGGCTTCGCTGGCGGTGAGCGCAGGCAGGTGGCTCTCGATCAGATCCATCGCGCCATCGACGAAGATGCCGCTGGGGTTGCCTTGTGCGTCGCGTTCGATGCGGCCGCCGGTCGGGTCGCGGGTCTCCTTGTCGACGCCAGCGAGTTTCATCGCTGCGGTGTTTGCCCATCCAGCATGACCATCGACTCGGCGCATCCAGGCGGGACGATCCGGTACCACGCGATCAAGGTCTTGTGCCGTCGGAAAATGGCCGAGTTTCCATACCACCTGGTTCCATCCGCGTCCGCGCACCCAAGCGGCATCCTTGTGTGCGTCGGCAAACGCCTTGACCGCCGCTTGCGCTGCATCGAGCGAGGTTGTCTCTTCGAGCCCGGCCTGACTTTTTTCGAAACCAAGCCCCATCACATGTCCGTGCGCGTCGATCAGTCCCGGCAGCAGCGTACGGCCGTTGCCGTCTTCGACGTGGGCATTGCCGGAACGCTTCTTCATCGCGGCTTCCGAACCGGTTGCGACGACCTTGCCGTGGTCGATGAGTAGTGCGCGAAACCGCGTGAGCTTGCCTGCGCCGTCAAGCGTGTAGCCGTTGACGTTGGTGACCAGCAGATCGGCGGCGTGCGCCAGCGGGAGGCAAGCGAACAGCAACGCAGCGACGTACGCGTACAGGCGAATCTTCATGCCGGGATCCTTATGCGATGACCACAATGACCGTCGCCGCACCGATGCAGCAAGCGCAACGCACAGGTGGGTGCGAGCACGAAGTCTACGCCAACGGCGGTTGCGTTCGGCTACTCGCCATGTCGGAATGCGCCTGCAAAATCATGGGGAGACGCATGCGGGTTATCGATAGCGCCCATTCAATCGACGCGGCATAGCAGGTGTCGGTTGTCGATCAAGCTCACTCGAAGCCATCGCCGAAGAGGCGGTCGTTCCTGCCCACGAAAGTCGTCACGCCATAAGCGACGCTTGCACTCAACTGATCAGCGCTGACGGCGATCGGTAGTTGCGCCTGCAGGTTGAACGCGGTCGACGTGATCCACGGCATGACCGATGCGGTTTCTATTCCGGTGAGGCTGGCCGAAAACAGCAGGTCGTTGCCCGAATCGTTGACGACGACGATGGCGAAATCTCCGGTCGAAGCATTCCGGTAAGCGCTGGCGAAGAGATTTGCGCTTGATCCGCCGCCGACGTCGATCCGGGTCCAACCGGGCCGCACGAACTTCGAGTAGTTGCCCAACGCATAGAGGCGCTTGGTCATCGCCGCGCGATCGGCCTGATGCCCGACGAGACCTTCGTTGTCTTCGTTGTAGGGATTGTAGAGCCACCAGTAGTGCCAGGCCGTGACATTGCCGCTGGTGATCCCCGAATGGATCCACTTCGCGACGGTCACCGCATTCGCAAGGCTCGGATCGAATGCAAGGAAGTCCGACATCTCGGTCTGCCACAGCGGCCGCGGCCGCGGCTGATAGACCTGCACGCCCCAGTACTGGTGCGCGGCATACGCATCAATGCGCGACAACGCGGCGGGATTGGCTTCAATGTTCGCAGCCAGAGTCCACACGCCAGCCCAGTTGGAATAGTCGCCGACGACAAGTTTTGGTCGCGGGCTGAGCGCGGCCAATTTCGGGCCGAGTACATTCACGAAATTGACGAATTCGTTGTCCGAGACCAGCATCGAATCGTAAGTGGCTGCCGTGTAATCAGGCTCGTTCTGCACCGAGATGCCGTAGAGATCGACGCCGCTGTTTTGTTTGAGTGATGCGGCGAACCCCGCCAATCGCGTGGCCCAGTCGTCATAGTGAGATGCGGTGCAAAGCCCCTGCGCCGCCGCCGCGCACAAGTGGCCGCCGTTGATAGTGCTGTTGTTGTCCTTCCACGCGCCAGGAGCGGTCCACGGCGCAGCCCAGACTTTCGCCCCGCGCGCCGCGGCTTTTGTCGCATCCGACCATGCGCCACCGTTCAAGCCGCCGCCATTGGCGATACCCATTCGCAGGAACGACAAGCCGATCCCGTTCGTCGTCGAGAAGTAGAGGTCGGCCTGCGCGTCGGTGAGGGCGTTGTCGAGAAACGCATCCGACGCACCGAACCCTTCCATCGTCTGGCGCGTGTGGTTCCAGTCGATCGCGAAGTCGGCTGGGGGAGGGGTAGTCCCTGCGGCTGCTATGGCCGATGCGAATGCACAGGCCAGCACGGCACACTCGATTCGATGGCGCATCACATTCCTTCTCTCGGTTCGCTCCATGAGCAGTGCGAAAAACGGGCGCGCAATGCCTCATTCGGCGTTTGCGGCGGCGCACCGGTTTCGCAATCCGTCGCGGCGATCACGCGGAAAACAAACGAAAAAGGCCAATGTTGGGGCGGCCTTTGCCGATGGGCAGCGGGAATGGTTCGGGCCATCCAAGGCCCTCATCTTCGCTACGCGAGGAACCTCGCCGTTGAATCCCGAGCGCAACTCGATCATCAAGCCCATTGCACGACAATCGATACTCAACCGCTGCCTGCATGACGGAGTCGGCAACCATCTTGAAGCACACCGATGGACGCTTGCGCCAAACCCTGCCAAAAGGATGTGACATCGGCGCGCTCACCGATGCGCAACTTCAACAGATCGAAGACCGAATCAACCAGTGTCCCAGGAAACGACCAGGCTATCGGACACCGGAAGCGCGGTTTCCCGCTTCCTCCAACCGTGGTGCTCCTCGACATTGAATCCGCCGGTTCCAGCAGATGGAACGGCACGACCGGGTGATGTTTCACGACGGTTTCTTGGCCATCCAGTTCAGCGTGGGCGTGTGGGTTTTCGATGGTTTTTCAGGATGCGACCACATCGATGCCGCGCAGGCCGAAGTGGCGGGCGCTGTCGAGCAGACGCTGGTCATTGGAATAAATGCGATCGAATCCGTTCTCGGCGGCGCAGGCGAGGTGCAACGCGTCGCCCGCGCGCAAGAATGCTTTTGCAGGCAAGTCGCTGAAGATGCGGCGCACGCGGTCGAGCACCGCTGGCGCGAGCGGCAGCCATTGGAACGCGTGTTCGGCGCAATCGAGATCGAACTGTTCGAGCAGCGCGCGATATGCGGCTGGCGTCACCGCGCGCTCGCGCATTTTGCGATGGAACGCAGCCAGCATTTCGGCGCGACCGTGCACCGCGCAGGCGATGCTGTCGACGGTAGCCAGAGTGCGTACTGCCTCGAAGCCAGGGTCTTCGAGATACAGGCGAACGAGGTAACAGGTATCCAGATATTGCACGCGGCGCTCAGCGGTCGCGGTCTTGCGAGATGGACGCCGTGCTGTCGCTGCCGCTACTCAGCTTGCCCGCGAGACGGCGAAACGCCGGCGTCAGCTGCCGCCGCGAGAAGTACGGCACCGACGCTGGCGTGACCGCTGGCAGGATGCGCGCGATGACGCGACCACGATCCGTGACCGCAATTTCACCGGCGTGCGCCGCTTCGCGCAGCCATGCGCCAGTGCGTTCGTGCAGCTCGCGCGTCGATATGGTTTTCATGTGACACACTGTGTCACTTTGGATTTAGGGGGTCAAGGCGGACGGGCGCGGGCGAGCGATGTCAGAGAATGGCGGGGGAATGGTTCGGGCCATCCATGGCCCTCATCCTCGCTGCGCGAGGACCATCGCCGTTGGCGATGTCCGCTTCGGCATCCTGCCTTCGCAGTGAACCCGTTGGGCTTCAGCTTGCAACCCGTCTCCACCAATCCACAAAAAAGGCCGCCTTGCGGCGGCCCTTCTTGTGGATTGGTGGAGGCGGGGGGAATTGAACCCCCGTCCGAAAGCGCTCCGCGCCCGGCCCTACATGCTTAGCTCGCCGTTTAGTCTCGTCC
>JBDSFA010000030.1:0-4346 GCA_039919785.1 Dokdonella sp.
CTTCGCGGGCGACGCCGACAGGGCGAGCATCAGTATCATGCCGTAGCCAAGGACGCTGAGCTTGCGCATCCGATCGGTCCATGTCTTCATCTTCGTCTCCCGAATCCAGGGGCGTGTTTGCCCGTACCAGGAAGCAATACGACAGTCGGGAGGAAAAGCGGGCGACTATCGCCTGATAATCTTTGGCGAAAAGGCATCTGCGTATTTCATCAGGGGAAGCGAAGTGTCGATGCGAATCTGGTTGATAGTGTGGATGATTGTCGTGGCATGGGCTGACGATCCCGCACGAGCTCAAGGCCTTCCCGCCTTTCCGGGCGCCGACGGTTTTGGTGCCGTTGCCAGTGGCGGTCGCGGCGGTGCGGTGCTTTATGTCACCACGCTCGATCCCGATCCCGCCGGCGTCAATTCGGGCTCGCTCAATTGGGCACTCCGGCAAAGTGGCCCGCGCACCATCTTGTTCAAGGTCAGCGGCGTCATCCACGGCATTGCCAATGTCGTCCATGGCAACGTCACGCTGGCGGGACAGACATCGCCCGGTGGCATCATCGTGCGCGGCTTCATTTGCGACGGCCATTACGAACAGAACAGCTGTGACAACCTGATCGTCCGTCATCTGCGTTCACGGCCGGGCTGGAACCTGCCGGTTCCGCCGGCTGGTGAGCGTCTCGACGACGCGCTGCGCCTGGACGGAGTCAACCGTGCCATTTTTGACCACGTGTCGCTCGCCCATGCCACCGATGAGGCGCTGCAGATCAGTTGGGCCTCCGACGTTACCATCCAGGATTCCGCGCTCGGGGAAACCATCGGCGACCACGCCGACCGTGGCGGTGTGCTGCTCAACTATTCGCATCCGGACCATCCGCAGGATCGCATCGCCCTGATCCGCAATCTTTGGTATCGCGTCGGTGGACGCGAACCGGAAATCACCTGCGAGTCCAGCAACTACGAGAGCCTGCCGGGACAGATTGTCAGCTGCCAGAACACTCCCCTGCATCTGGAACTGGCCAACAATCTCTATGCCGATCCTGGGTTTCTGGTCTGGTACAACCGCGATGTCGATCAGAATTCGGCTGCGGGACCCTACCGGGTGCTGATGAATGCGGTCGGCAACCGTTTCATCACACGCCCAGGCTTCCCCTACGGCATGTTCTTGTACGACCTGATCGACGTTACCAGCAATGAGCTTTTCATCAGCGACAACCAGATGTCGGCGTATACCTCTTTTGCCGACTTCGACTTGTTTTATTGCTGCAACGACTTTGCCATGAATGCGCCAAACACGAGCCCCGGCAACGCCACGCGCCGCGGCACCCGGCACCCATTTCCACTCATCAGCTACCAACCTGGCGCCAGCCTCATATCCACCCTGCCCTATCGCGCGGGTGCACTGCCCTCCGATCCACTCAACCGTCGATGGCGCGACTCCAGCCTCTCCGGCACGTTTCCAGCAGTGGATTACGGAACGCCATTGGCCAACGATACCTTTGCGCTGGATTTCGATCCGATGCATCCGCCCCCTGCGCCGATAGACACCGACAACGACGGCATGCCGGATGCGTTCGAGCTCGCGCATGCCGCGCTGGGTCTGAATCCGGCCATCAATGACGCCAATGGCACGACGCTGTCAATGCCGTTTACTGGCGTGGCCGGATACACGAATCTGGAGTGTTACCTGAACTCGCTTTCCGACCAAATAGCAGGCGGCGACCACATCTTTGACGACGGCTTCGAGTGAAGGCAACTCGCATTGTGACGTAGACCGCGGCTAACTGTCTTCCACAGGCGCGGTCGGCAGAAGGTCGAATCGCGCGGCGCGCTCGTGAAGTACCTCGCGCAGCACCACGGCTTGATTCTCGGTTTCGCTGCGTGCGCCATACACCAAAGTCATGCGTTGCTTGCCGGCGGCGATGAGCAGCGCGTGCAGGCGCTCGTGTTGCGCAGGCTCCGCGAGCTCGGCGCGAAAGCGCTTTTGGAACCCCTCCCAGCGCGCCGGATCATGCCCGAACCAGTGGATAAGCTCAGCGCTCGGCGCAATGTCGCTCGCCCATTCATCGAGATTCATCACTTCCTTGCTGCGGCCTCGTGGCCAGAAATGATCGACCAACACGCGATAGCCGTCGTGCGACGTGGGCTCGTCGTAGGCGCGCTGAATCATGATGGCACGCGCAGCTGATTTTCCTGCGGCACGCATGTTCGACCTCCGGGTTCTGTGCGGCGGTTCATCGGCGCGAGCACCACCTGGACGCGCTCACGCAAGATCGGCAACAGGTCGCTGGCGAACCATGGGTGGCGCTGGAACCACGCGGTATTGCGTGGCGATGGATGGGGCACCGGGAAGAACTGCGGACCGTATTCCGCGAATGCGCTGACGGTCTGGGTGAGGCTGGCCTTGTTCGCGCTGCCGAGAAATTTCCGCTGCGCATGACTACCGATCAACACGGTCAACTCGATGTCTGGCAACTGCGCGAGCACGCGATCAAGCCACAATGGCGCGCACTCCTTGCGCGGCGGCAAGTCGCCTCCGCCGCCACGACCCGGATAGCAAAATCCGATCGGCACGATCGCGACCTGCGAGTCGTCGTAGAACGTCGCCTTTTTGATGCCGAGCCAATCGCGCAGGCGCTCGCCGCTGGCGTCGTCCCACGGCACGCCGCTCGCGTGCACCTTCGTACCCGGCGCCTGACCCACAATCAGTAGCCGCGCACCCGCACCGACCTGCACGATCGGACGCGGACCCAAGGGCAAATACGCTTCGCAGACGCGGCACGCGCGGATCGCGATGAGTAGCGAGGCCAGATCGCGATCGACAACGGGAGGCGCAGGCGCAGCCCGCGTGCGACCAGAATGCTGGTGTGGCGGAATAACGCCTTTCGCTTTCACACGGCCATTCTAGGCGCATGCGCTGCGCGCCGCGCGCCTCGTGCAGATGGACGTCGCCTGAATCTCGAACGCCGACCGCTGCAATACGATTGCAACGGCTGGTCGTCGAACCATTTCAGAACCAGACACGCACCCACCTCGTCGTCGACGAACGCTCGTTGAACCTCGCGATGCGTGGATCATCGAAGCGGTGCAGAGCGCGCTGCTCGTTGCCGGAGCAGCGCGCGTAGTCCTTCTTGTCGAGCCCGGCTCGCACCATCTTGAGCGTAACGACCCGCTCATTCTCGAGCGAGCGCGCCGTGCACACCTCGCCCAATCCGCCACGGCCCAACAAGGATTCGATGCGATGACGCCCGACTATCTGGCCGGCGCGCCAGCGCAATCGTTCTGCACCGTCCACACCCCGTCATCGAACGATCATTCGAAACCGTTGGCAAAGATCCGGTCGATATCGAGGCAATTGGACAGTTCGGAGGTATTTCCGCCGTTGTCGGTCAATGTGGCGCCAAGGAAGGTCGCATTCAGCACATTGGCCGTCAGCGCCACCGGGACGTTGACCGAGCCGCCCTGCGTCTTCGAAACATGCGTGGTCAGAACTTTCTGGTTGGCCATGGCACGTCCGTTCGACAAGCAACTTCCCGCCGCGTAGACGTCCAGTGTGTACTCGCCGATCGGCACATCGATACTTGCCACAAACGAGGTCACGCTGCCGGCGTGGGCAGGGCTTTGCAGGACCGGATAGTTGAGTCGGTTGTTCGGTCCAGTATCGGCGTCCCCGTCATCGTTCGGGTCGGAGCCCTGTTCGCCGAGATCCAATACCATCGCATCGTCCCCAAGTGGCGCCTCGACGACCGTGAGCTGGTTGTCGCGCACGCGGTTGAAAATGCCCGCCGTGGCGTCAATCCACACGGCCCCGGCCAGGTTGTTGGTGATGCGATTGCCGCGACCCGTATTCGCGCCAGCGGCACCGATCGTGTTGGAAGACGAACCTGCGTTGAGAATGATACCGACAAGATTGGGCAGCGTTCCGCCAATGTCGTTGTTCTGCACGATGACGTGGTCGGCCGTCGCGAGGCGTATGGCATCGGTGCTGCAGCTGCCGATGCGATTGTCGGTGATCACGTGTCCACTGTTGACCGCCACAATGCCTTGGCCGAGCGCGGCCGGCGTCATTCCTCGATCCATGCCGATCAGGTTGTTGCGTACCTCGGTTGCATGATTGCTGACGCCGCCGACCAGCACGCCGATTCCGGTGAAGCCGCTATGCCCGGCTACCAGGTTGCGATCAACCCGATCGGGGCCACCCATGATCGAATCACTGCTGCTTCCGGAGAACGCAACACTGATGCTGTTCGGCTGCAACGTCACGAACAAGGGACCGGTGGGAAGCGAACCGCCGAACTGATTGCCCAATACGCGATGGCCACTGCCGGTGAAAAAAATCAGTGGGCTGTCTATTCCGGAGA
>JBDSFA010000023.1:0-2338 GCA_039919785.1 Dokdonella sp.
TTGACCATCTGGTCGAGCTGGTCCTTCATGTCGTTGAGATCGAAACGCTTGCCCTTGATCACCTTCTCGGCAAGCTTGCGCTGCTTTTCCTGGTCGACGCTCTGTTCGACCTGCTCGACCAGCGACAATACGTCGCCCATGCCGAGGATGCGTTGTGCGACGCGGTCCGGGTGGAACGGTTCGAGTGCATCAACTTTCTCGCCCGCGCCGATGAACTTGATCGGCCGACCCGTCACGTAGCGCACCGAGAGCGCCGCACCACCGCGCGCATCGCCATCGGTCTTGGTCAGCACCACACCCGTCAAGGGCAGCGCTTCGGCAAATGCCTTGGCGGTATTGGCCGCATCCTGACCCGTCATCGAGTCGACCACGAACAAGGTTTCGATCGGATTCAAGACCACATGCAGCGCCTTGATCTCGGACATCATTTCCTGATCGACATGCAGACGGCCCGCGGTGTCGACGATGAGAACGTCGGCGAAATTCTTGCGCGCCGCGTCGAGCGCCGCCGTCGCAATCGCGACCGGGTTCTGGTCGCCGCTGGATGGGTGGAACAACACGTCGACCTGTTCGGCCAGCGTGCGCAGCTGCTCAATCGCGGCCGGGCGGTAGACGTCGCAACTGACGACCATCACTTTTTTCTTCTTGCGCTCTTTCAGGAAGCGCGCGAGCTTGGCCACCGTCGTGGTCTTGCCGGCGCCTTGCAAGCCCGCCATCAACACGACCGCGGGAGGCGCAGCAGCGAGATTGAGATCGGTATTGACGACGCCCATCACCGCAGTCAACTCATCACGCACGACCTTGATCAAGGCCTGCCCCGGCGTGAGGCTGCGCAGAACTTCCTGGCCGAGCGCCTTGGCCTGCACGCGCTGAATGACCGCCTGCACCACCGGCAATGCAACGTCCGCTTCGAGCAGAGCGATGCGCACTTCGCGCAAGGCCTCGCGGATATTCGCCTCGGTCAGACGTCCCTTGCCGCGCAAGCGCTGGACGGTGGCGGTGAGGCGTTGGCTGAGCGACTCGAACATGGAGCGTTCCGTGAAGCGGAGGAAAGAGCCGGTGATTATAACCGAGCGTCCACGTCGGCGCGTTCACGCCCGACGGGCGCTATGCGACACTGTGCGCATGATGATTGCGCTCCTCGCCCTGCTCTCGATCGTGCTCTACCTCATCGCCAGCGGTCTGCTCGTTCGCCCTGTGCTCGGGCGCGGCGAGACACAGAGCCGGCTCGCACTCGGCATTGCGGCTGTCGCGGTACTTGCGCACGCCACAGCGCTGCTCAGCATGCATCGCGGCGCACTCGATCTGCATTTCTTCGCGGCGCTGTCGCTGGTTGGCTGCGTGGTCTCGGCGCTAACCTTGGTCGTGAACCTGTCGCGACCTGTAGCGGCGCTCGGCGTGATCGTGTTTCCGCTCGGTGCCTTGCTACTCGGCGTGGACGTTTATGCGGCGCCCGCCACGCTGCCGCAGCCGATGGACTGGCAGATCAAGCTGCATGTCACGGTCGCCCTGATCGCCTTCAGCGTGCTGTCGATCGCCGCCGCGCTGGCGATCCTGCTCGCGATCCAGGAACGCGCGCTGAGGCATCGCCAATTCGGTTCGATGTTGCGCGCACTGCCACCGCTGACGCTTACCGAAACTCTTCTGTTTCGCATGATTGCCGCCGGCTTCGTCCTGCTCAGTCTGACCTTGCTGACCGGCATCCTGTTCGTCGACAACCTGTTCGGTCAGCACCTCGTGCACAAGACGGTGCTGTCGATCATCGCCTGGCTCGTGTTCGGCGTACTGCTCTGGGGTCGCAAGCGCTACGGCTGGCGCGGGCGCAGCGCGGTGAACCTCACGCTCACTGGCATGGCGTTCCTGCTGCTCGCGTTCTTCGGATCGAAGTTCGTGCTGGAAGTGATTCTTCACCGGACCGCATGAATCGCGCTCCTTTGAAGGTTCCCCTACCCGTCCTGGTGCAGGGACTGGCGCTCGGTATCGTCGTGGGAACGCCGGTTCTCTTCATCGCGTTCAATCAGGTTCGACGTGCTTGCGGGAGCCGTCTTTGGGGTTCGCGCGAACATTTCTGTTCGGCGCACGACCTGTGGATCTGGTTGCTGTCCTTTCCGGCTTGGAGCTATGGGATCTTTCCGCTCGCCATCATCGCCGTTCTGGCTCTGATTCGCCGGTTCCTGCGCGGGCTGGCTTCCTGATCCCGCTATTCCCACGCAGCTTGCAAGGCATCGCTCAGCCGCTCTACTCCGATGATTTCCATGTCGCCGAGTTTCGACTTCTTCGGCGCATTCGCCTTCGGCACGATCGCACGCTTGAAGCCATGCGTTGCGGCTTCCTTCAA
>JBDSFA010000276.1:0-6524 GCA_039919785.1 Dokdonella sp.
GCTTCCACGGCAAGCTGTGGGTCAATCGCACGGCCACCGCGATGCACCTTGCGTAGCGCTTCGGCGAGTTGCTCGGCCGGCGCATCTTTCAGCAGATACGCGCTGACACCGGCTTCCAGCGCGCGGCGCAGGAACCCCCCTCGCGCGAACGTGGTCACGATCACGACCTTGCAAGGCAATTGGTGGCGCTGCACGCGCTGCGCGAGTTCGAGGCCGGTCAGTCCGGGCATCTCGATATCGGTGACCAGCACGTCAGGCTTCAATTGCTGCAGCATGCGCCACGCTTCTTCACCGTCCGCAGCGCCGCCGACGACATCGATGTCCGACTCCAGTTGCAGCAGCGCCGACAAGGCGCCGCGCACCATCGCCTGGTCTTCGGCAAGCAGGACTCGAATCACAGTATGGAAACATCCTGGTGGCGACGTCGGCAGGCAACGCCTATGCAGCGGACTCTAGCGCAAGTCGCATTCGCTCAGGCAAGAGCGTGCAAGGTACCGCTCGCTGCAGCTGAAGGCGGTAGTGGCAGACGCGCGGTGATGCGAGTGCCCTTGCCACGGACCGCATCAATCTCAAGTCGCCCGCCGAGCAATTGAAGTCGCTCGCGCATGCCGCTCAGACCGTTGCCGGGGACGACTGTCTGCCCGACGCCATCGTCGGCCACGATCAGATGCGCCTCACCGGCATCGACAGCGACCTGTACGCGCGCCCGTGTCGCGCGCGCATGCCGCTGGATGTTGGTAACGGCTTCGCGCACGGTCAGCGCGAGCACGGTTTCAATCTCGGGTGGCAGGCCAGCATCGGGCAGCGTGTAGTCGAGGCGAACATCGCTCGATTCGAGCAGCAGGCGCGCAGACGCGAGTTCGGCGCCGAGGCCGGCCACGCGGATGCCCGACACCGCGCGCCGCACCTGTCCCAGCGCGTCGCGCGCGACGCGCTCGACGTCGACGATCTCCCGTCGCGCGGCGAGCGGATCGCGGTCGAACAGTTTCACGGCAAGCTCCGACTTCAACGTGATCAGCGAAAGCGTGTGCCCGAGCAGGTCATGCAGGTCGCGCCCGATACGCTCGCGTTCGGCGAGCGAAGCGAGGCGTCGGACTTCGTCGTGGCTGAGCTGCAACTCTGCCTGGCGTAGACGTTTTTCGCGATGGTAGTAGTTGGCCATGCCAATCGCCGTGCCGACAATGGCCGTAATGAAAATCGACAGCAGTAGATACTCCAATGGCCACTGCAGCAGCAGCAATTCGAGCGCGTACAGCGCAAGGCCCGCGAAGAGGACCGCTATCGATGTGCGCAACCTTAGTCCACTGGCGCCAAGCATGGCGCCGGCATAAATCAGATACGTGTTTGAAGACGTGTTGAGTGGCGCAAGGGCAAAGCCGAGGGCAGCGATCGCGGCGGCAACCGCGAGCCTGCGCCACCCGCAATGCCAATGGCCATAGAAGAATAGGGGCAGGAAGACCGCAATACTGAGCACGGTCGCCGGCAACCAGTAGGCCTGCCGATACTGACTCCAGTTCATGAACAGGAAACCGAGATACAGCAAGGTCCACAGCGGCGCCCAACCTTGATCGGCCAGATGCGGCGGCAGCGCTCGCATGCGCAGCCGCTGCAGTGATATCCCGATCTTCGCCATGTTCGCGCTCCACGTCCGCGTGCCGACTCCGAAAATCATACGCTGCCGCCCCGTCACAGATGCGCGCGAACGATGTCGAGCGCCAATACCAGCGCCAGCACAATTGCACTGATCCATAGCCGCAGGTAGATGATCCGCATGCCTGTGATTCCCATGACTCAGCCTCGTGCGAGCCGGCGTCGTGCCAGCGCGAGAAATACGACGGTGACGATGCCCAGCGCCAGCACGTGCGGCAAGCGGGCTTCATCCGGCACCTGCCCCACGGCACCCAGCGCAAGCCGTCCAAGATGATAGGCCGGCCACAACGGCGCGATCTTCGCCACCAGTGGCGGCAGCACGCTCAACGGCATCCAAAGACCGGAGAGGAACGACATCGGCAGATAGATCAGGTTCGCCACTGCGGGGGCACCCGAGCCGGCGACCAGACTTCCGATGAACAGGCCGATCGCACAGAACGGCAAGATACCGAACACGTCGACCACATACAGCGTAATCCACGAAGTCGCCGGCAGGCGCACCCCGCCCAGCGTCGTAGCGAGCACGCCGAGAATCACGAAGATGATCGAGGCAAACAATGCCGCCATCGCTAGTTTCGCAACGAGATACGCACCCGGCGGCATCGGCAACGCGCGCTTGTAGGTGAGCCAGCCGCGTTCGCGATCCATGGCCACCGTGACGCCAAAACCAAACAAGCCAGGACTCATCACGCCGAACACGCCGTACGTAGCGAGCAGGTAGATGTTTGCATGGAAGTCGCCACCGCGATTGCCGAACAACACGGCGAACAGCAGGTAGAACATCGGTGGAAAGATCAGGGTTGGCACGGCGAAGGACGGTGAGCGCAGCAGGCGCAGGAACTCGTGCTTCGCTTCGAGCGCGTAGCAACGCGCCAGCGAGACACGCGGTGCAGCCATGGCAAGTGTGTTCATGCAGCCTCCCGGGTGATTTCGACGAAGGCCTCGGCAAGGCCGGCACGTTGCACTTCCAGCTCGCTGAGCCGGGCGTCCTCGAACAGCAACTGACGCACGACGGTTTCGGCCGCATCGGTCACGATCTCGATGCGGTCGCCGTCGCGGCAGACGCTGCGCACTTCCGGCCACGCGCCGACTGTTTCGGTACTGAGCGCACTGACGCAGCGGATGCGACGCTGCGCGACACGCGCGCGAATCTGGCGCACGGAGCCGGCCGCAACGATGCGACCACGCGCGAGCACGGCGACGCGACTGGCGAGCGCTTCCGCTTCCTCGAGATAGTGCGTGGTCAGCACGATTGCGCAGCCTTCACCGAGCATGCCGCGGATGGCTTGCCACAGCCGTGCACGTGCGTCGATATCGAGTCCGACCGTCGGCTCGTCGAGGAACAACAATTGTGGTCTTCCGCAGATGGCGAGCGCGAATTGCACACGCCGCTGCTGGCCGCCGGAAAGTTTGCCGTAGCGCCGGTCCATCAAACCCTCCAACCCGGCAAGCTCAACGCATTCCCCGGTGCTGCGCGGATCGGCGTAGTAACTGCGGGTCTGCGCGAGCAGCTCGCACACTTTCAGCGTGTCCGGCATGCCGGCGCTCTGCAACATGACGCCGGTGCGGCGGCGCACACCGAGTGCATGCGGCGATTCGCCGAATAGGGTGGCCTCACCCTGGTCCGGCTCGACCAGGCCAAGGCAGATCGCGATCGCACTGCTCTTGCCGGCGCCATTCGGACCGAGCAGGGCCAGCAATTCGCCACCCTGCACCTGGAGGTCGACCCCGTCCAGGGCGGTCACCGCCCCGTAGCGCTTGCACACGCCCTTCAACTCTGCGGCGCTCGGCCTGCCCGTCTGCATGGAACCACTCCCTCGATGATTACTGAGGGCCACTTTAGGCGGAAGGCTGGAAACGCCCCAGAAACAGGCGTCAGGCATCGCTGGTGATGCTTGTCATGCGCCCGCCAGCCCTGCCGTGGGGTACCGCCGCCCCTCCCCCTGTGGTAAATTGCTTATCTGGCGTTTTTTCCCATTCCAATCAAAGATTAAAGCGAATGTGCCCGCACCCATACAGGGGCGGGCACATGTCGTTTGACGGGAGGTTCCTATGCATCCGATGTTGACCAAACTCAAGGAAATGCGCGAGTTCGACGGCGAAGTACGCACCAGCGGACTGCCCGACGCGGTCATCGAGGGATTCGCGGAATCGGATGCGGACCTGATCGAGGCAGTGGACGAGGCCTATGCGGCACACTTGGCGCTGCGTTCGTGCATGTCCGAATTCCTGCATCTGGACGAGATGGAGCAGATCCGGCGCACGCAGGCGGATTTCATCAACTTCTACCCCGAAGACGGCATCAACCCGTACATCGCGCTGGCGGCACACGGCGCGTGGATGATCACGCTCAAGGGCGCGGTGATCTATGACGCCGGCGGCTACGGCATGCTCGGCCTCGGCCATGCGCCGAAGGCGATCCTCAGCGTGATGGCGCGCCCGCAGGTGATGGCCAACGTGATGACGCCGAACCTGTCACAGCTGAAGTTCGGCAAGGCGCTGCGCAAGGAAATCGGCCAGAGCCGCGGCGGCTGTCCGTATGCGAAGTTCATGTGCCTCAATTCCGGCTCGGAATCGGTTTCGCTCGCGGCGCGCATTGTCGATGTTAACGCGAAGCTCATGACCGACCCCGGTGCGCGCTACGCGGGTCGCGCGATCAAGCGCGTCGCGGTCAAGGGTGCGTTCCATGGCCGCACCGAACGCCCGGCGCAGTATTCCGATTCGTCGCGCAAGGCGTACGAGCAGAACCTCGCGAGCTTCCGTAACGAACACAGCTTGTTGACGGTCGAGCCGTACAGCGTCGAGCAGCTCAAGCAGCTGTTCGCCGACGCCGACAAGAACGGCTGGTTCATCGAGGCCGTGTTCATCGAGCCGGTCATGGGCGAAGGCGACCCGGGCCGCGGCGTGACGCCGGAGTTCTATAGTGCGGCGCGCGAACTGACCAAGGCCCACGGCAGCCTGCTGCTGATCGATTCGATCCAGGCCGGCCTGCGCGCGCACGGTGTGCTGTCGATTGTCGATTACCCGGGTTTCGAGAAGCTCGAAGCGCCGGACATGGAAACCTATTCGAAGGCGCTCAATGCCGGCCAGTACCCGTTGTCGGTGCTCGCCGTCACGCCTTCTACCGCCGAGCTTTACAAGAAGGGCATCTACGGCAACACGATGACGTCCAACCCGCGCGCTCTGGATGTCGCCTGCACCGTGCTCGCCGCGCTCACTCCTGAAATGCGCGAGAACATCCGCGTGCGCGGCAAGGAAGTCGTCGCCAAGCTCAACAAGCTCAAGACTGACCTGCCCGGTTATCTGACCAAGGTGCAAGGCACTGGTCTGTTGTTCTCGTGCGAGCTGTCGCCGGATTTTCTCTGCTATGGCGCCGGCAGCACCGAAGAATGGATGCGCGAAAACGGCTACGGCGTGATCCATGGCGGCACCAATTCGCTGCGTTTCACGCCTCGTTTTGACATCACCGCGGACGAGATCGATCTGCTGGTGGAAGGCGTGCGTCGCGCGCTACTCGAAGGCCCGCGCAAGACACAGGCGCCGCACGCCGTTGCGGCCTGACAAAGCTTCACGCTCGGCGCGCGGCGATTCACATCCCGCGCGCTGCGCTCTGTTGCGGTGATTTCCTACGCCAACGGCGCCATTTTCGTCGACTGAATCGCGGGCAACGCGCTCACGCGAAAGCCTCGATCACCTCTCCCGCGCACCAAGCGTCGGCGTAGACTGCGCCGCACCGATGCCAAAGCGGCAGCGGTCACCCCTACGGAGAGGAGTTTCATCATGCTATTGAAGACGTCAACGCTGGCCCTGGCTTTTGCACTGGCAATCGGTTCCGGTGCGGCGTTCGCGGCGGACGCAGCCAAACCTGCCAAACCGCTGACCGCGCAGCAGGAACGGATGAAGAACTGCAATGCGGATGCGAAAACCAAGGCGCTTGCCGGCGCTGATCGAAAGGCCTTCATGAAGACCTGCCTCAGCGGCACGAACACCGCCGCAGCTGCTCCCGCAGCGGCACCGGTGGTGACCGCCAAGCAGACCCAGCAGGAAAAGATGAAGACCTGCAGCACTGACGCCAAGGACAAGAAGCTCAAGGGCGCCGATCGCAAGACCTACATGAGCACCTGCCTCAAGGGCGACGGCGCCGCCGCTCCTGCTCACTGAGCGATGGCTGTCAAGTGAAACGAAAAGGGCTCGCTATGCGGGCCCTTTTTTTGCCTGCGCAGTAGGGTTGATTGGTCTCGACCGCGGCGGGCTGACTCGATGAGCGACCTACGGTCATCGTCGGATTTTCCCTGCGGGAAGTCGGGGCACCGGATTGAAATGCCACGGTGTGCAGAAACGCCGCAGTCGCTGCGTGATCCTGTGGGAGCGGCTTCAGCCGCGATGCTCTTGATCGGGCAAAGCCAAAAAGCATCGCGGCTGAAGCCGCTCCTACAGACAGTCGCTCCCAAAGACAGTTGCTCCCACAGGATCATTCCTGCGCAAACGCGAGCAAATCCCGGCAGCGGCGGACATTGCTGCGTCAGCGGAAACGGTCGGTCGCCTCGATCAACTCGTGCATGGTGCCGGGCTCGAGTGCCGAATGGCCTGCGTTGGCGACGACGCGCAGATCCGCTTCCGGCCAAGCGCGGTGTAGATCCCAGGCACTGCGTATCGGACAGACCACGTCGTAGCGTCCCTGCACGATGACCGCAGGAATATTGCGTAACGTGGGCGCATTGCGCAGCAGTTGATCGTCGCTGTCGAAGAATCCGCCATTGACGAAATAATGGTTCTCGATTCGCGCGAAGGCGAGCGCGAATTCATCTTCGCTGCTGGACGCAATGTGCGTGCTGTCCTGGTACAGGAAGCTGGTGGCGCCTTCCCATACCGAC
>JBDSFA010000447.1:0-6573 GCA_039919785.1 Dokdonella sp.
CCGTTCGCACACGAACCCTGCACAATACTGTTGTAGACGCGCAGTTGCGCCTGCGCTGCGGAGCCATAGCCGCCGATGGCTGAACCCGAAACGCCGCTAGCCACAAAGTCCGGAGCGACGAGGGTGATCCCGATCAGGCGCAGGATCGTTTGCGCCGCGCTGCCGTGGTAGCCGACGGCGCCGCCGCGCGGTCCGGTCGCGGCGGTTGCCGTGCTGAAGGTGTTGCCGGAGAACGTGCTCTGGTTGAACACGAGTGCCGCTCCGTTCTCGACCAGGGCCGCCCCGCCCGCATCCGAAGTGCCGCGGTTACGCTCGAACGTCGAGCGCTGCACCTGGACGATCGCGTCCTCGCCGCGTACCCACAGCGCACCGGGTTGTGCCGCGCCGTCGATCGCGGTGTTGTGCGTGAACTCGCTGTCACTGAAGAGTGCGAGAGCGCTGCCGGCGATCTCGACCGGCTCGCGATTGTCGCGGTAGTGCAAGTGGTCGACAAGGAGCGACGGCGTGTCTTCCTCGATGCGCAGGCCGTAGCGCGTGTTCTGCACGGTGACGTCATTCAGCACGACATCGCCGATCGACCCGATGCGCAAGCCGGCGGTTGAGTAGGCGGCCCCGTCCACGATGACGCGTTCGATCGTCGACGAGTAGGACGTCGAGTTTCCTGCGTGCGTCTGCAGCACCGTGAGTTTGCCGAACGAGCTGTCGGACACATTGGCCTCGATCGCGCCGACAACCGTCAACGAGCCCGCGATGTGCGAGTCGGTGACGACCGTATCGCAGCCGTAGGCTTCCTCGATCCAGATCTTGCTCAACGGACTAGGCAGATCGACGCCTTCCAGCGTGATGCACGAGTCGGCGCGGCCTCGCAGTTCGTAACCGCCACTCGCATCGAGCGAAAGATCGTGCAGCCCGAACCACATCTGCACTGCTTCGTCGATTTGCAGCGCAGGTTGCAGTGCCGCCGTGGTGGTGATTCGCGTGGTCGCCGCGCCGAGCCCGACGATCGCGACCGAATGGTGGACCACGAGCGTACTTTTGAGGATGTAGGTCCCTGCGCCAAGTTGCGCGATATCGTGCGTCGGGTGTTGGCCAGCTTCGGTCACCGCCTCGCGCAGTGAGCAGTCGTGAGGTTTGCAGCCGTCCGGCACGGGATCGTCGAAGCGCGTGACGATATAGGTGATGTTCGGCGGAAATGCGAGCGCCGGCAAGCACGCAAGGCCCGAGAGGATCGAAGCAAAGGCGACGGCGAAACGAGACATGGATGACTCCGTGCGAAGTGGGCGTTTCCATGTTCCACGCAATTCGGCGTCGAGGGGGGCCATATCCCCGCGCGCGCCTCGTGCGCAAGCCCCTCAGTCAACCGCGTTCGCGACAATGCTGGCGTTGACCTCGAACGCACCCGCCTCGCAGTCTGCGCCCGACGGTCGCGACGCTCCATGCGGGCCGGTGGAAAGACTCCTGCGCGAGACGCCGGCGTCGATGACGACGGTGTCGGGCGCCGGAATGCCGCTCACACCCGGCGAAGTGGTCTCCGAGCGTACCGAGCGTACCGAGGACGCCATCCGTACGCGATACGCAGCGTCAAAGAAAACGGAGGATTGTGCGTTCCAGACTGACAATTCCTCCGTCCCCTTTTCGCTCTCGCCTACACGCCATCTAATCCGTCGCGGAAGATCTTAACGCAATCGCGATACCACGGCGCGACCCCGGTGGCTGCGTCCCAATCGAGTGAATCGGTCGGGTCCAGGCGATTGGCGCACAGCGTGCTGTGGCCGGGCGACAGTGCGTTCGGGACAGGTGCCGCAGGCGGTGGCCCGCTCAACTGATTGCGGCCGACGGAAAACCAGTGGAGGCTGCTCAATCCGTCGAGCGCGGGAATCGAGCCGGTCAGTTGGTTACCGCTGGCGAGGAAATATTGGAGGCCGGCGAGACCGGTCAGATCGGGAAGACTACCGGTCAGCTGGTTGTCGTTCACGTAATAGACGTAGAGATTCGTCAGACCCGTCAACGAGGAAATCGTACCGGTGAGGTGGTTGCTGCCAGCGCCGAATCCGACCAGACCCGTCAGACCTGCCACGGAGGGCAGCGGCCCAGACAGCTGGTTGCTATCAACATAGAAGATTTGCAGAGTCGTCAGGCCCGCCAGCGAAGGGACCGTGCCCGTCAACTGATTGCCCCAGACGCTAAAGACCTGCAGATTGGCGAGGTCGGCATGCGAAGGCAGTGGGCCCGTCAGCAGATTGGCATGCGCATCGAAAATGTGCAGATTTGGAAAGCTGGACAAGGACGGCAGGCTCCCCGTCAACTGGTTGCGGTCGACCTGGATGAGTTGCAGATTGTTCAAACCTGCGAACGTCGGCAGGGCACCGGTCAATTGATTGTTCTCCACTTTGAAATTGCGCAAGTCCAGTCCAGCCAGTGAAGGCACGCTTCCGCTGAACTGATTGTCGGACAGATCGAAAGACTGCAGATGGGTCATTCCGATGAGCGTCGGGATCGCGCCGCTCAGATGGTTGCCGGGCGCCGTGAAAATCTGGAGATAGGTCAGCGACGAGAGGGTTGCGGGCAGGGTACCGATAAGATTGTTTTGAGAAAGATCAAGATAGACCGCATGCACGTCCGCGTTTGAATCGTCGCCATCGCAGCTGATGCCGAACCAGGTGCATTCGGTTCCAACCGCGCCGCCCCAGTTCGTGTGATCGGTCCACCCGCTGCCACCTGTGCTGGTGTAGATATCGAGCAGGGCCTGGCGTTCGCCGGCGGGTATGGCGGCTTGTACGGCAGCGCCGCATAGCAAGGAAATTGCCCACGCGATCCCGAACAGGCGATGGGGATTGCGCGCGCCGTGCAACAGGGTTTTCCATCCGAACGGATTCATGAAGTCTCCTTGGTTACCTGGGTTGGAGCTGTCGAACGACCTTCGACGCAGCGCATTTCAGCGACATTCCAAAACAGCGTTGTCTGTTTCATTGATTCTGCAGAGGCATACCGCTGGCACGCAGCAGGTGGTGTGATAGAGCAATGCGCAGAACCGTGTTGCGGTGCCTCATCGCGGCGAAACAATCCGGCGCAAGCCGCGGCCACAAGGTTCCGCTGCGTGGGTGAGAGCGCCGGAAGGCGCGATGCACTTTGGCCGCTTGCCCAGAGCATCGCGGCTGAAGCCGCTCCCACAGGCAGTTGCTCCTGCGGGAAGATCGATCAGCCCATCACGGCCGCGACGCTTCAGCCCTCCCCTTCAAAGGGGTGAAGAGGCGCGCTTGCAGACCAGGGGTCGGCGCGCCGATGAACGCCCGAAGGCTGCGCCTGAGGGCCGTGCGATTGGGTGCAGATGGCGTCGCTCGATGTCGTTCCACGATGAAGCATCGCGGCTGAAGCCGCCTACAGACAGTTGCTCCGACATCGCAAAGTGCATTTGTGGGAGCGCCGGAAGGCGCGATGCTCTTGTCCAGTGGCCCAGAGCATCGCGGCTGAAGCCGCTCCCACAGACAGTTGCTCCTACGGGGAGACCGATCAGCCCATCACGGCCGCGACGCTTCAGCCGTCCCCTTCAAGGGATGGCGTTTGAAGCATCGTTCGCGTTGTCATGGACGAAAAGCGGGCGGATTCATTGGCCGCTGCGAAAAATGAACTTGACTCCATTTGCCGCCCATTGGCTGCCCAGGCGATGGCCGCTGCTAAACTAAGTCATGCGCTGGCGTGATCTTGGTTTCATCCTGCCTTTCGGTCTGGCCCTGCTTCCCGTGGCCGCGACTGCGTTGATGGCTGCCGGAGTCCCGGCCAATCTCGCGGCGTGGTTCCCGATCATCTTCATTTTTGGCGTGCTGCCGATCATCGATTTCCTGTGTGGCAAGGATGCTTCGAACATTGCTACAGAGGACGTCGAGCGTTTCGACCGGCTGCCGTACTTCCGCGCGCTCTGCGTGCTCGCCCTGCCTGCGTGGTTGCTGGTCCTGGTCTACTGCAGCGCTCAATTCCAACGTCTGCCGCTCGATGCAATCGGCATGATCGGCTGGATTGCTTCCACCGGAATCCTCGGTGGCATCCTCGCAATCAATCCGGCGCATGAGCTGATTCACAAGTCCGGCGGCTTCGAGCGCGCGTGCGGCGGCATGCTGCTCACCAGCGTTGGCTATCACGGGTTCAAGATCGAGCACGTGCGCGGTCATCATGTGCACGTGGCGACGCCGGTGGATTCGTCATCGGCGGCGCTGGGCGAATCGGTATTCGCGTTCGTGCCGCGCGCACTGCGCGACAACGTGCGCAATGCCTGGCGCCTCGAAGTCGTGCGGCTGCGGCACAGCGGCCGCCCGGCGTGGTCGACCGGCAATGAAATGCTGCGCTGGACCGTGCTCTGGTGGGCGCTCATCGGCGCGTCTGCGTGGGTGTTCGGCACAATCGGCGCCGTATTTTTCCTTGCCGTTGGCCTGGCGGCGTCCGCCAGCCTGGAAGTGATCAACTACGTCGAGCACTACGGACTCGTGCGTACGCAGATTGCGCCCGGATGTTATGAGCGCGTGACGCATCTGCATTCGTGGAACGCTTCGCAACGCATCAGCAACTGGCTGCTGTTCAATCTGCAGCGTCATTCGGATCACCACGCGCACGCGCGGCGACGCTATCAGGTGCTCGAACACCATCACGACAGTCCGCAACTGCCCGCCGGCTATGCGACGATGTTTCTTCTGGCGTTGATACCGCCGCTATGGTGGCGCGTGATGAACCCGCGAGCCCTGCGGGCGCGGGGGCATGCCGCTTAGCGCGGGTGACAACGGCGCGCATCGCAGTGTGAAGTTCAGTAGTCGGTGTCGGTTGGTGGGCACGCGTTCTTCGCGAAGAGAATCTGCAGCGCCTGCATCTTGAGCGTCAACAGCACAGCCCGCTGACGAAATGTCAGCGGGCCCTGCCTTGGTACTCGAAGTTCAAGGATTGCTCTTCGATCAACGGGAGCAATCGACGTTCGTTACGGCATCAGCACCTTGTCGACGACGTGGATCACGCCGTTCGATTGCAGGACGTTTGCCGTCGTGATCGCAGCCTTGTTGCCCTTGCTGTCGACCACAACCCAGGCGCCGCCCGACTTCATGACCTGCAGCGACTCGCCCTGCACCGTCTTCAGTTCAGCCGTGCCGCCGGACTTCGCCGCCAACGCTTCGATGTCCTTTGACGTCAGATGACCCGGGACGACGTGGTAGGTCAGGATCGCGGTCAGCTTGTCCTTGTTTTCCGGCTTCAGCAGCGTATCCACCGTACCTTCAGGCAATGCAGCGAACGCCGCGTTTGTCGGTGCAAACAGCGTGAACGGTCCGGTGCCGGACAGCGTGTCCACGAGGCCTGCGGCCTTCACGGCGGCGACGAGGGTGGTGTGGTCCTTGGAATTGACCGCATTCTCGATGATGTTCTTCGACGGATACATAGGCGCGCCGCCGACCGTCACAGTTGTTTCCTTGCCCATGGCACCCATGCCGGCTGCAAACGTGGTCGAGGCGCAGGCGAAGGCAAGGGCGCTGGTGGCAATGGCGAGGGTCAGGCGATTCTGGAACAGGTTCATGTGGATCTCCGTAGTCAGTCGCGGGTCCCGGATTGGGAACGTGGACAGATACGCAGGCTGGCCCGAAACGGATGCACGGTCGGGACGGTAACGGCGATTTCGTTCACTTGTGCGTCACATTGGAGGATCGGCGACGGGACGGGAGGCGCCAGCGCGGGACATCCCGGGAGTCCAGTGAAGTGCGAGACGAACGGCTACCCACCCGTGCGAGCGCTGAGACCTCCGACCACGCCCATCGGCACAACCAGGGCCGATGACGCTCTTTTCGCCGAAATATACCTGGCGCCGTTAGTCAGGCGTGGGCTCGGCAAATCGATCAACCGGATGTGTTCTTGACCTGCATCGCAGCAGACTGTGCTCGCGCCCATGACATCCAGTCTTCGATCATCCAGCGATCCCAATCAGTCGGTGAGCTGTCCTCTCTCGCTAGATCAATGAAGAAAGACAAGTGGGCGGAAGTGGGTTCAAGCCACGCATCCACGTACGCGCTCGCAACGCGCAGATCGCGAGCCATGCGTCCGTTGGCCAGCAGCCAACCGAGAATCGAACCGATCCGCTGCCGTGCCTCATTCCAATGACCGGCGTTGACGCTGGCAAATGCACGCTCCGCTTCGACTCCCCGCGTCTGCAAATTTTCGGGACCCGTCAAGCCAACCAGGGCTCCATGGCTTTCACTGAGCAGCGCATGGCCGCGCTCGGGTTCGCCATCCAACACAAAAAAGGTTCCCGCATTCCGAGGCTCGACGTTTTCTCCAGGACAGCGAAAACAAACTATTCGGTCCCACCATCAAACGCACCCTCATCAAATGTGACTCGATTGCGGAGGAAACCGGATCGTTCTGCGTACTGCAATTCAGAACGTGGCATTTCGCTGACGTCGGAGTTGAGTCGATGAATCGCAAGATCGCTTCCTGCCTGCTCGGCGTGACCCTGCTCGCTGCGTGTTCCTTCGCCTCGGCCGCCAGCGTGGTCATGACCGATGACTTTTCCAACGCGAAGAGTGGCTGGCCGCATTCCGGTGCGAC
>JBDSFA010000318.1:0-5858 GCA_039919785.1 Dokdonella sp.
GATAGTTCCTGTTTACCGCTCCCCCAATGCTGATAAAGGACCCGCCGACGTAGACGTGACCCGCACCATCCGCCAACAAACCGGCCACGCTCGCATTGGGCGAAGGGTGCCAAGCTGCATCGATGGAACCTGCGCCGGCGGTCGCCATTTTCACGAGATTGTTGTACGAGTTTCCTGCTGAACAGTTGAACGAACCCCCGGCGTAAATCGATCCATTGTGGTCAAGGGACAGGGCTTGTACGTTGCCTGACGTCGCATCGAAGGGGTGCCAGGTAGGATCCGCGATACCTGTGCCCGCGGTGGCCAATTTCGCAATCCCACCACGCGTTTGGCCGCCGATGCTGCTGAAATACCCTCCTGCGTAGAGGGCGGTGCCGTCCAGCGTCAATGCATAAACGGACGCGCTGGCCGAAGGATTCCAATCGGGATCCGCCAATCCGGCGCCATTCGTCGACAGCTTCGCGATCTTGCTGCGCGTGGCGCCACCTATTTGTGAAAATGCTCCGCCCGCATAAACCGAGCCGGCGCCGTCGACGGCGAGGGCATGCACGGACTGATCGGGCGAGGGATTCCATGCAGGATCGACCAGACCTGCTCCGTTGCCGGCCACTTTGGCGATGCCGCTTCGCGTCTGGCCGCCCACGTGCTCAAAAGAACCACCGATGTAGACGTCGCCGTTCGTATCCACCGCGACCGTTGACACGCTGTTGTCTGCTGAGGGATTCCAGGTTGGGTCGAGCGCGCCGTTCGGAAGGATGCGCGCGATGTTCGACCTTGGCACACCGTCGATTGACGCGAAGTAGCCGCCGATGATGATGGCGCCATCGGGTTGGCGCACGATGGTTTCGACAAAGCCATTCGTCGCCAAATCGAGATTGGGCAACGGCAATGGTGCAGGGCTTTGGGCATGCAGCACAGCTGCCGCTCCGAACGACATCATCCACAAAGCAAAAACGCAGCTACAGCCCGCAACTACTCGCAATTCCATTGTGAATCCCTCGTCCGTGGTCGAGGGAGCATACTAACAGGCGTCGATATTGCCACCTAACAGGCGCTTGTATGAATTTTGGCGGGCACCTTGATCGTGATCGAGATCTCGACGGTCGAGCAGGAACGTGGGCGACAAAGCGCTGTCTTCCCATATCGCAACAGGCGCGCGCGACCAGCGAAACGTCAGCCTAACGACGCCAGCCACTCGTCATCCGACCCTTCGTTGACGCCCTCGAACAGGAACGTCGACAGATAGCGCTCACCGGTATCTGGCAGCATTGCGAGCAGCACCGAACCATGAGGCGCGGTCTCGGCCACTTTCAATGCGGCGGCCACCGTTGCGCCTGATGAGAGGCCGACAAACAGGCCTTCTTCACTCGCCAGTCGCCGTGCGGTATCGCGCGCGACGACGTCGTCGACGAGCTCGATTGCATGGGCAACGGAGCGGCTCAATACGTCGGGCAGGAAGTCCGGCGTCCAGCCCTGGATCTTGTGCGGTTTCCACTCGGCGCCGGAAAGGAGCGCCGCGCCTGCAGGTTCGCTCGCGATGATCTTCACGTCGGGTCGTGCGAGACGGAGTACTTCGCCGACACCGGTCAATGTTCCACCGGTGCCCCAGCCGCTGACGAAATAGTCGAGGCGGCGGCCGGCGAAGTCACGCAGGATTTCCGCCGCGGTCGTCTGTCGGTGATACGCGGGGTTCGCCGGATTCTGGAACTGGCGTGCGAGGAACCAGCCGTGCTTCTTGGCCAATTCCTCGGCTATTCGCACCATGCCACTACCGCGTTCGGCGGCCGGCGTCAGGATCACTTTTGCGCCGTATGCACGCATCAATTTGCGGCGCTCGATCGAGAACGTCTCCGTCATCAATGCGACAAATTTGTAGCCGCGTGCCGCGCAGACCATCGCAAGGGCGACACCGGTGTTGCCAGACGTCGCTTCGATCACGGTATCGCCCGGTTTTATCAGGCCCTGCTTCTCGGCATCGAGGATGATGGCCAGCGCAAGGCGATCCTTTACCGAACCGCCGGGATTGAACGATTCGACCTTGGCGTATAGCTCGACGGTTGTCGGTGCAAGACGATGCAGCCTGACGGTCGGAGTGGAGCCAATGGTGTCGACGATGCTGTCGTAGATCATGACGAATTCCTGTGCGTTTGAATTCAGGCTGCATGACGCAGCGGAGCGAGCTGTGCGGGGTCCCCAACGGGACGTGCGCCGAACCAGTGCAGGTTTTCCGCCAGCGCCGCAACCTCACCGAGGATCAGCAGTGCAGGGGAGCATACTTTGTGCGCTATTGCTCGCTCCGGCAACTGCGAAAGCGTTCCGGTGATCACGCGCTGGTCGGGCCGCGAGCCGTTCTCGATCAACGCGAACGGCGTCGTCGGTGCGCGTCCGTGCGCGAACAGACGATCGCACAGACCTGAGAGTTCGCCAACGCCCATGTAGACGGCCAGTGTCTGTCGCTCCTGAGCCAATGCAGACCAGTCCAATGTGTCCAGCGACGCGCTGCAGTGTGCGGTCACGAAGCGTACCGATTGCGCATGATCGCGATGTGTCAGCGGCACGCCGGCGTGAGCGGCGCAGGCGATCGCAGCCGTAATGCCGGGTACCACTTCGTAGGGAATCGCGTGTGCGCGCAGGAATTCCAGCTCCTCGCCACCGCGTCCGAATACGAACGGATCGCCGCCCTTTAGGCGCACGACGCGCTGGCCTTTGCGCGCGTACTCGAGCATCAGGGCGTGGATCCTCGTCTGGGCGGTCGAATGCTGACCGGCTGCCTTGCCCACTTCGACGCACACTGCATCACGGCGAGCGAGTGCGAGCACCTCGGGGCTGACAAGGCGATCGTGCAGAATCACATCGGCCTCGTTCAATGCGCGCAGGCCTTTGAGCGTGAGCAAACCGGGATCGCCGGGGCCGGCACCGACCAAAACGACGCTGCCGAAGTGCGGCGGGTGGGTCTCCCGCAAGGCGTTCTCAAGCGTGGCCTGTGCCAGCGCCGGTTGTTCACGCCGCAACAAACCCAGCACGCGGCCGTCGAACAAGCGGTCGTAGAAACGTCGACGTGCGCCGAGTTCCGGATGGCGCGTGCGTATGTGCGTGCGGAATCGATCAGCGAGTGTGGCGAGTGCGCCGAGCGCCGGATCGAGCAAGGTTTCGAGTCGCTCGCGCAGCTGTCGCGCCAGCATCGGTGCTGACCCGCCGGACGAAATAGCAATGACCAGTGGCGAACGATCAACGATCGCCGGTACCTGGAACGTGGACAGCGCCGCGTCGTCGACAACGTTGGCAAAGACTCGTCGTGCGGTCGCCGCTGTCGCGATGGATCGGTTCAATGGGCGATCCGAGGTCGCCGCGATGACCAGCCAGACCTCATCCAGCCACGCATCACAGAATTCCCCGGTGCGGTGCCGGATGCGCGCTTCGGCAACCCACTGCGAAAGTTGCGCATTCAGCGCCGGCGCCCCGACCGTGACGTGTGCGCCCGCAGAAAGCAGGTTCTCGACTTTGCGTGCAGCCACGGCACCACCGCCGACGACGAGGACGGCACGCTGCGTGAGGTCGGCGAACAATGGATACAGTTTCATGCGTTTACGACAATGGGAGCGAAGATCCGCCAGGCTAGGCGCGAGGCGGAGATCGCGGAAATGACTTGTTGGAGCGCGCTTATGCTGCGTCGGCATGATGGCAAGCGGTTCATTTACGGACGTATAGACGGCCAAACAATAGTCATATAGGCTAACGCACCCGCTGTCGCATGGTGCGCGGCGATCTCACCTCGGGAGCAGGCGATGAAATCCACCGGTTCGTATCTCATGTGCTGTTGCTGGTCCCTGCTGCGCGCCCCCGCGACCCGACTGCGACTGCCATTGAGCCTGCCACCATGACCTTGACCCAGCTTCGCTACCTGATCGCCATCGCCGACTCCGGCCTCAACATCACGCTCGCGGCCGAGCGTGTGCATGCGACCCAGCCGGGTCTTAGCAAGCAACTCAAGCAACTCGAAGACGAGCTTGGCTTCAAGCTTTTCACGCGCAAGGGCAAGAGCCTGCACGCGGTGACCGCCGCCGGCGCCGAAGTGCTCGAGCGCGCCCGCATCATTCACGCCGAATCCACCAACATCCGCTCGCTCGCCGCGAACCTGCGCAATGAAGCGCATGGCGAACTGCGCATTGCGACCACGCATACACAGGCGCGTTTCGCCCTGCCGAAGCCGATTGCTGCATTGCGCTGCCGTTACCCGGACGTGGGTGTGCATCTGCAACCGGGTGGCGACACCGAAATCCTGCAACTGCTGGAAGGTGGACAGTGCGATCTCGCGGTTACTTCCAGTGTTGGCGCGCCGCCGGCCGCTGGCATTGCGCTGCCTGCGTATCGCTGGAAGCGCGTGGTGCTGGTGCCGCGCGATCACAAGCTGGCCAAGCTCGGGCGGGCACTGACACTGGCCGATCTCGCGGCCTATCCGCTCGTCAGCTACGAGTCCTCGCTGCAGCCCGGTTCCTCGCTGCGCCGTGCGTTCGAAGCTGAGGGCCTGTCGTTGCGACTCGCATTTACCGCGCGCGATGCTGATCTGATTCGCACGTATGTGCAGGCGGGTCTGGGCGTCGGCGTGCTGGCCGAGATGGCCGTGCGCGACGAAGGCGAGAGCCTGTGCGTGCTGCCGATCGAGGGGCTGTTGCCGATCTGCACGACCTGGATCGTCCTTCGGCGCAATCGCGTGCTGCGCGACTATGCGCTTGAATTCATCACACAACTCGCGCCGCATATTGATCGGCGTGATGTCCGCCGCGCGTTCGATCATGGTATCGAAACGACGCAATGGCCGCAGGCGCCGCACTGGCGCGATCTGGGTATCGAGCGTTCGCCGGATTGAGTGGCCACCGCGCGCATCGCGCCTCACGTGCGCTCTGCGTTGAAGCGCAGACACAACGGTTTGTGCAAGGCGAGATTTCTGTGGGGCAACTGTCGGTGGGGGCAGCTGTCTGTGGGAGCGGCTTCAGCCGCGATGCTCTCCGCGGCATGCACACCGTCCCCACCCAACCGTCCGGTGCGCGGACCCGTGGTCCGCAAGCACACCTCTTCACCCCCTTGAAGGGGAGGCTGAAGCAGCGCCCACAGGCCCAGCTCAAACCTCCGTATGCAAACCGCATTCGCGCTTGAGGCCGAAGAAGCGCGTGTCATCCAGGCCCATGCCAGGCTCCCAGCGATGTGTCGTGTGCACATCGCCGATCGACAGATAGCCTTCGTCGCGCAGCGGGTGATACGGCAGGTCGTGACGCGTGAGGTAGTGACCGACATCGCGATCGCTCCAGTCCGCGATCGGATGCAGCTTCCAGCGATCATCCTTGAGTTCGATGAAGTCGATATCGGCGCGACTCGCCGATTGGCTCCGTCTCAGGCCGGCGAACCAGGTGTGTGCGCCGAGTTCGCGCAATGCACGCTGCATCGGTTCGACCTTGCGCAAGTGGTTGTAGCGTTCGATGCCATCGACGCCCTGTTCCCACAGACGGCCATGTCGCGCTTCCATCCACGCAATACCAATCGTCGGGCGGTAGACCTTGAGATTGAGTTTGAGGCGTTCACTCATGACATCGGCGAAGCGATACGTCTCGGCGAACAGATAGCCGGTATCGATGAGGATCACCGGGATGTGCGGCAACGCTTGCGTGACCAGGTGCAACGCGGCCGCGGACTGCGCACCGAAACTCGACGACAACACGTGCGGGCCAGGTGCCGTCTGCGCGGCCCAGGCGATGCGTTCGACGGCCGGCAGTTTCGACAGCCAGCGGTTGAGGTCGGCACGCGCGCGCAGGTCTTCGGCGGCAGTCAGTAGGTCGGGCGGGTTCATGCAATCACCGTGGCAG
>JBDSFA010000350.1:0-10640 GCA_039919785.1 Dokdonella sp.
CTGGTCGAACCCGGGCAAGACCTACAACGGTCACGCCATGGGCACCACCACCAAGAACGACAATCACCGCGTCCTCAACAACACACGCGCGACGATTGCCGCGTTTCGCTGATTGACGGGCACATGATGCATTCCTCTCCCCGGCGAATGCCGGGGAGAGGTTCGCGGCGAGGATTCGTCTGGATGCGGGCCGCGCACGCGAAATGTGCCGTCACATATCCGAACCCTTCCTGGTGCGTTGCGAATACTGCAGCGGAGTTGGGTTCATTTGCTGGCATGTAGAAACGAACCTGACCACATTTTCTTTCGTCCTGTGAAAGAACGAAACGCCGACGATCGAAATCGCGAAGAACGCCAGAATGCCGCCGAGAATGAAAGCCGGCGAGAGTCAACCGTTTCGCTGACGCCATCGAGCGTCTTCGCTTCAGGGCACTGCGCGCGTGAGGCGCGCGCTGGGATGTCGTGGTGCGGCAAGGCGATGCGCACGCGGTCGCACGCACTGGTGCGGGCGAGTCTGTGTGTTCACGCGAACACCTTCACCACGCAGGCCTTCCCTTGAAGTGGAGGGCTGAAGCGGAGCTGCAAGGCGGAAGCAACTGTCCGTACGAGCGGCTTCAGCCGCGATGCTCTTCACAGCACGAACACCATCCCCACCCAACCCTCCCCTTGAAGGGGAGGTCTCAAGCCGCTGCATGATGGCGCGCTTTCAACGCCACTGACTGCCTTGATCGGTTTGCTCTAAGCGGGCAAGATCGGAGCCGATTCTCTATAGCGTCGTTAGGCATCGGAAGCTGGCCATGGCGTCTCGAAAGTCCTTTCGAAAATCTTCCCCCAGCTTGGGGTCCCCCTATCTGCGTAGCATTCGCAGCGATCCCGAGAGGATGCAAGGAACCCAGTTTCCCTTCAGCATCCCGGCGTTCCGTCGCGGAATAGCCCTCGAATTGCCGACGCCGGTTACGTTCTTCGTCGGAAAGAATGGCAGCGGCAAATCGACCCTGCTGGAGGCCTTGGCCGAAATTTGTGGATTCAATCCAGAAGGCGGCAGTCGAGATCACTTTAGGGAAGCGACGGCGGATCGCTCAGAATTGGCCAAGGCTCTACGGCTCTCGTGGCTGCCTAAAATGAGTGATGGGTTTTTCATGCGCGCCTAAAGTTTCTACAACTTCGCCAGCTACCTCGACGGCGCCTCGGACCTCAAGGCGCATGGAGGAAAATCACTTCACCATCAATCGCATGGCGAGTCATTCCTGGCTCTTTTCCAAAATTGTTTTGAACACGGCCTATACATTCTCGACGAACCGGAGGCGGCCTTGTCGCCGCAACGACAGCTCGCTTTTTTGAGGATCATACATGCGCTGGAAACCCCGCGGCACGCCCAGTTTCTGATTGCCACCCATTCGCCCATTCTTCTGGCCTACCCCGGCGCCACCCTCTATCAGTTCGAAGAGGACGGGATCCGTGAGGTCGCCTACCGGAAAACAGATCACTATTCGGTAACGAAGGAATTTCTGAATGCGCCGGATCGAATTCTCGGACACCTGTTTTCAGAAGAAGATGAGTCCGACACCTGACAAGCAAATCAAGCGCACGTGCGCCAAAGGAAGCCATGCTTGAACGAGATAAACTCCATCAGGACGGCTATGCCCTGCTCCGTCGAGCGATCCCGGCCGACTGGCTGGATGATCTGCGCGCCGCATTCGATGCGGGCGTGAAACCCTCGGCTCAATGGCCCGTACCGCGTCAATCGAGCTGGCGCCATTCGTTGCTCGACCTCGATTCGAAAGTGCAGGCCGTGTGCCGGCTGCCGAAGTTGCTTGGCGTGGTAGGAGAATTGATCGGCGAGCGGTTTTTCCTCTCGCAAGTGGAAGGGCGCGAGCCTTTGGCAGGCGGCGGCCATCAGGAGTTGCACCGCGATCTGTCGGCTCAGCGGCCTGGCGATACGGTGAATGCGCTGGCTTTTTTCGACGACTACAACGCCGAGAACGGCGCGACCCGCATCGTCCGCGGCAGTCATCGCTATGCGCAGAATGAACCTGCGTTCGACATCCATGACGAGTCCCGGTCGGTGCAACTGTTGGGATCGGCCGGTGACATCCTGGTGTTCGATGCGGATCTGCTGCATGCGGGCAGTCTCAACGCGAGCGGCGCTCGCCGTCGATCCATCCTGAGCTGCTACTTCAGCGAGCAGCTCTATGACTCGCACCTGGAAACGGCGATGCTGCGCAGCATACGGATGGATACTGCCGAGCGGTTCCATCCGTCAGATTTGTGACCTGAGCGAAATCCACGTCAGAATCCGGGATGTTCATAAAAATGCCCACGGGCCCTCGTCGATGCAGTTGATCTCCACGCTGCATGCGGGCAAGGTCGAGGTCGAGGTGGAAGTCGGATTTTCCAAAGATCCGTTAGCCGTCACACAATGGGTCCCAAACGCTTATGCCTCAACACATTGGAATCGTCGCTTGCTCCGCCGAAGGCGCTTCACTGTGCTACCGCACCATCTGCTCTGGAGGTGCGCACCTTCTCGGTCGGCATGCGCATCCCGAAGTTTCCATGCATTCCTTCTCGCTTGCGGACTACGTGGATTGCCTGGAGCGCACGGACATGCGCGGCGTCGGCGACCTCATGCTGCGGTCGGCGGAGAAGCTTGCAGCGATGGGTGCTGATTTCCTTATCTGCCCTGACAACACGATCCATCAAGCATTCCCCTATGTCGAACCCCGTTCGCCGCGACCGTGGCTGCATATTGCCGAGGTGGTTGGGGCCGAGGCGGCGCGTTGCGGCTATCGGCGCGTCGGATTGACGGGAACGCGCTGGTTGGTCGAGAGCGATGTCTATCCCTCGAAACTTGCAATGCACGGCATCGAGTGCATTCTTCCGACGGTGAGCGAACGCGAAGAGACCAGCCGCATCATCATGGAGGAGCTGGTGTACGGCACGTTCAAGCAAGAGGCTGTCATACGTTTTCAGGCCGTCATCGAAGGCATGAGGAAACAGGCATGTGACGCTGTCATCCTGGGCTGTACCGAAATTCCGCTGATCATGAGCGACTCGAACTCATCATTGCGCACCCTCGACTCCACGCGTCTGCTGGCGCGAGCGGCGCTGCATCGTTCGGTTTCTGACACCTGAGGGTCGCATCGGGGATTCCGCGCTTCAAGGATCCGTCACCCGGTGCACCAGCGCGAATGGCCTTCGGCGTATGCTTGCGCTTTCAGCGATGGTCTTTGATGGAGCCGAGATGAATCTTGCCACACGTCGACTTGGGTATCTGGGCTTCGCGTTGTTCGTCGCCGGCGCGTCGGCGCGCTTGCTGCCCGGATTCGATGGGTCGCTCGTCGGCATCATGGCGAACGCCAGTGCGACAACCGTGCCAGCCGGCGTTCGGCATATCGGCGCCGCGGATGTCGCGAGCGTTCACCGCTTCGACCATGTAGTCATTGCCATCATGGAAAACACCGGCTACAGCTCGATCATCGGCAATACAAACGGCGCGCCGTACATTAATTCTCTACTCGGCAGCGGTGCCAGCTTCAGCAATGCACACGGCGTCACCCATCCTAGCCAACCCAACTACCTGGCCCTTTTTTCCGGCCTGCAGCAAGGCGTCACCGACGATTCGTGCCCGCATGCCTTTACCGGCGTAGCCAATCTTGGCAGCCAGTTGCTTGGCGCGGGCCTGAGCTTTGCGGGTTACTCTGAAACGATGCCTTCGCAGGGATATACCGGATGCAGCTCCGGCAACTATGCGCGCAAGCACAATCCGTGGGTGAACTTCGACAATGTGCCTGACACGAGCAATCAGACATTCACATCGTTTCCGTCCGTGTTCAGTGATCTGCCGACGGTGGCGATCGTCGTGCCTAACCTGTGCAACGACATGCACAACTGTTCGATTTCCACGGGCGATACCTGGCTGCAGAATCATCTGGACGGCTCTGTGCAATGGGCGAAGAGCCACAACAGTCTCTTCATCCTGACGTGGGACGAAGACAATTTCACCACGCCGAATCAGATCCCGATGATATTCGCCGGGTCCAATCTGATCCCTGACAGCTACAACGAGACGGTCAACCACTATGGGGTATTGCGTACGATCGAGAACATGTACGGCTTAAGTGCACTCGCCAACGCGGCAGCGGCGGTCCCGATAACCGACGTGTGGGACAACGATCGTATCTTTGCCAACGACTTCGAATGAGCGCGCTGCAAACGCGCAATCCACTTCATCAAAATTGTCGATAGATTCCCGTGTGGCCTATTTGCCTGGCATCGATTGCAGATAGTCCGCAACGTCCAGCATATTTTCCTGCGTGAGGCCATGCGCCACGACTTTCATCACGTTGCCTTCCGGCCGCTGGTCGGTACGCTGGAAGACGGTCATTTGCTTGACCAGGTAATCGGCGTGTTGGCCGGCGATGCGTGGAAAGGCCGCATTCCCCTGCCCCTGAGCTCCATGGCAGCTGCTACAGGGTGGAACGGCCTTGTCGGCAATGCCAACCGTGAAAATGGTCTCGCCGCGCTGATTGCGCTCCGACTTTCCCTCAATGCGCTGAGGCAAAAGGGTCTGTGCGGAAAAGTAGACGGCTAGTTCCTTGATCTGTTTGTCCGTCAGATGGTGGCTCAGGCCCCACATGTATTCATAGCCGGCCGGGTCGCGGCGGCTATGACCCTTGAAGCCAGTCAGCTGCCCGACGAGGTAGGCTTCCGGCTGAGCCGCCAGGTTTGGAAAATTCGGAGAATTGGAATTTCCCGTGACGCCATGGCAGTTGGAGCAAACCTGTTGTGCGAGCGTCTCGCCGGAGACGTTCTCGTTCGACGTATCGCGTGAGCGCGGTTCATTTGCGCAACCTGCCGCCACACTGGCTAGCGCTGCCAGCAATGCCACCTGCCGTATATTCATGCCGATCTCCAAAAGCCTACCATGTATGCGGCCGCCGATGCGCTGCGGCGAATGATCAGTACGCGCCCCAGCAATAGAAAAACAACGAGTTGTTGTCACCCGCGTTGCGGCCGAATCCGTCGTAGTTGTGCGAGGCGCCGTTGTACTTGTCGTAAGTCGTCAACTGCAGACCGAGGCGCAAGTACTGAACGGGCGTCAGAACACTTCGAACGTCTGTCCACGCACGCTTGGGCTACCGGCGATATTGCCGCCGACGCGCGTCGGATCGTACAGCGCCGAGTCGGTCGTTCCGGTCTGATTGAAAAACGACACGCTGGTTCCGTATCTGGCTTCGTAAACGTAACTTGCCTTCGCCCGAAACACGTTGGTCGTGTCGGTCGCGTTGGTGTTCGGCAACGCATTGCCGTTCACGTCCTCAATGGGCTGGTTGGCGAGAAATGAGGGGACTTCATGGTGGTCGCGCATATAGGCCAGTTGCACGGTGACGGCATGCGGATCGAGCAGATACTGATATTGAGAGTCGATCCCGATATCCCTGAATCGATGGACAGTGGCGGGATTGGAGGTATCGAGCGGGTCGTCGTAAACGTCCGCGACCATGCCCGATGTGCCGATCATGATGTTGTGTGCGCCCCACTCGTGCGACAGCGCCAGCCGCCAATAGGGATTGGTGCCCATCAGACGGGTCTTGTCGGCATCCGCCACACCGGCGCTCATAAACGACGTGACGCCCTTGGCCGTGCGGTATCCGCCAGCTTCGACGTAGAGCATCTGGTTCCAGAACGCGTATGCCGTGATGCCGGACAGGTTGCCACCCGCAGCAAAACCCGGATACGGCGCGGTGCCGTCGATGAAGCGGCTGCTGCCGGGACTGGGCACCGGCACGTACTGCATCCACGCCGCAGCCGTGTTCCAGACATCGGAGATGGAGGGATTGTTGTTGGCGCTTATGCCCCAGATCAAGTCATGGTGGCTATCGATCGAGCGATCGGCGTAACGGATGTCCATGTTGTCGGCGCTGGTGTGCCCATGGAAGCTGCCGTCGTCCGACTGCGCGGCATAGTTATCGTACGTGACCTGCAGAAAAGCACCCACGTTGTCGGTGATCTTGCCCGCGCCGAACACGCTCGCGCTCGAGAATATCAGCGAATTGTTCTTCTGGAAGTCGGCCTTCGGATCGTCGCTCTTCGACGTATTGTTTACGCGCGACGCGCTCACAACGGCCATCGCGGAAAGTGGCACGTTCCGCTCGCCCAGTGTGTAACCGGTGAGCTTGAACAGACGGCCATAAGGCGTGAGCTCCGGAAACTGTCCGCCAGCGTGGCAAGCCTGGCAGTTCTGCCCGGTCTGGCGATTGAATGCCGGCAGCGCGGCGGCAAGGCCCGGCCAAAGGATCGCGAGCAATGCACTCATCATGGCTGCGCGTAATGTTGCTCGCTTCGCCTGTCTTGGAAAGCGCCAGGAAACCGGATGCATGGGTGGACTCTCCGATGATTCGCCTTGGAACACCTGCAACTCCTGAGCCTTCGGCGACATCCGCGCAACGGCACCCTGTCACGTTGAACGTCGCCGATCGTTCCGTCTGTGCGCTACCGAACTTAGACCGGTAGCCAAAGGGGGCACGAAGCGCCAAAGGGATCAGTTTCATTTCTCAGAAAGCGCGCTTGGCCAAGGTGTCGAAGCAGTGGCGAATCCGTCCATATGCCGCGCGCGGCGAATGGAAGCGACTCAAGGCCGCATCGGATTCAGCGTGGCCGCCGTCAGCGGTGAGTGCGCGCGCCAGCATCGCCGATTCGATCACGCGAACCTTTCATGGGTGCGTGCACCTATTGGGTGCTTGCATCGATGAGTCGACACTTATCAGCTACGGCCATCCCACTTTCGTCACTCCTTGTTGAGCGCCTGCGCCGGCGCGGGCTCATTGAGCCGCGGTAGTCGCATCGCCGGCGCGTCCTCATCCGCAAATTCATCAAGCGCCACGACTTTGCCCGCGGCGTTCCGGATTACCTTGAAATAATCGAGCACTTCGTCGAAATAGAGTACGTCTGCGGACGCTGCATGCAGGACATGCGCGCTCCCTCCGTCGCGCTGTGTATAGAGTTCGTTGCCGCGTGCGGTAACGATCCGGCGCCCGCTCCCTCCTCGTTTGTAGACACCGATCAACGCGCGCAGCTGCGCCGCGGTTAGCGCGATGGGGTGTCTCACCGCATAGGGGCGGCCAAGCGCAATGGCGGCGAGCTTGGACGCGACTGTGCTGAGGTCGGCATGGGGAAGGTCCGTATTGGTGAGCACCACGACCGTAACCGCCGGCTCGGGCACATAGAGGGTCACCGACATGAATCCGGGAATGCGTCCATCGCCCTCGAATGCCTTCTCACCCCGCAGCTTCACCACCGAAAGACCATAGGCGTAGTCGGCAGGCTGGCCGGATGGCGTCGGAACCGGAGTGGTCATGCGTCGATAGCTGTCTGCCGTGAGCACCTTGCCGGTATGAAGGGCGCGCAGCCAGTGGAACAAGTCGTCGACATTGGAAGCCAGGCCTCCCGCAGCGCCGGCTTGGCTCATGCTCAGATAGGCCGCGTTTTCAGTGCGACCTTTCTCATCGAGCGTATAGCCTGCCGCCCGATTGGCAATGAGCGGCTGATCGTCGTCGTAGACAGTGTGCGTCAGCGCCAATGGGGCCAGTACTTCTTCGTTAATCGCCTCATGCCATGATTTTCCAGTCAATTTTTCGATGACGGCACCGAGTACCAGATAACCGGAGTTGTCGTACTTCCAGTTCGTCCCTGGCGCGAAGTCGACGGGAAGGTCCTTGAATACGGCCAGGAGTTTTTCGGTATCTAGGTCTTGGCGGATCGCCCCGATAAAGTAACCGTCGATTTCTGTGTAGTCCTTGATGCCGGAGGTGTGATTGAGCAGCTCGTGAATGGTGATGCGAGCGCCATTCGGATAGTTCGGCAGGAATTTCGAGAGCGGATCGGTTAGCGACAGCCGACCTTGCTCGACCAGCTTCAGGATCGTCGCTGCAGTGAATTGCTTGGTATTGGAACCAATGCGGAAGACCTGGTCGGAAGTCATGGGCACGCCCAATTCGATCTGTGCCATTCCGCGTGCCCCGCGATAGAACACCTCATCACCGCGCGCCATGAGGACGGCGATACCGGGGCCCTCAGCGCTCCCCGATTCGGACATAACCTGTTTCGCCTGCAGGGCAACCTCGGCTGCGGACGGAGGTTCTGCTGCGACGATGCAGCCCGACATCATCGACATGAAGAATCCAACGCTCCACGCACTCGCCACCATCCGCAATTTCATGAGTGACTCCTGGTGGTCGCCCCAAGCATTGGAGCGACGTTCTTGTCGCGATTGGAAAAAAGCGTGACGACAAATCACAGCCACCCGACGCGTAATATCTGCGTGGCGACGCCTCCAGTACGAAGCATCACGCCTTGGGCGTCACCAAAATCGAGTCCAACCTGTCCAGCGCCGGCGCAACGTGTGTGGGTGAGCCCGCGTGCAGCGCAAACACCACCGGGATAACGGCCGCGCTCGCCACGTCCCAACCGTTCCGTCGTGCAGGATTGAACGTCCACGTGTTCACGCCCGCAAGGGCCACTGCGGCCAACGGGGCCGCAGATGAGGGAGTGACATGGTCCACGCTCGCCGACGCGACGCCGCCATCCTTCCCTACTTGCACCTTTACATACACCACACCTTCGATGCCGGCTTGGGCTTGCTCAGCCGGATAGTCGATGGCTCTTGTGGTGCGAAGGCTCGCTTGGCGCATGACGTCTGGCGTCCCGTACGACCGGTCGCCATTCAAGGCATACGCGAACGGAACCAACACATCGCCTTCGACGGGAATCCCTGCACGCAGTGCTGGAGTGAAGCGCCATTGCAGGACGGCCGTTGCACTCGCGCTGGCCAATTCGGTGGCTGTCGCCGGGGCAACACTGACAACGTCCGTGCCAGTAGGTCTGCCATGTTCGTCGACATGCACCCTCAGTACAACGTTGCCTTCCACATGGCCGCGGGCTGCAGCGGCGGGGTACTTGGGCGGATACGTGCGACGGTAGGACGCAATCTCTTGCGGGCTGAGATCGACATCCGCACTGCCGGTAAAGCTGTCCGAGTTGACGGGCCGCAAAGCAGAGTCGAAATTTGCGCTTAAAGAATTGCCACTCGGTATCGATGGAGTGCCTGGTTGCGGAACACTTCGATCGCGATTCGCGATGATCTGCGACGCAATCAATTTCGACTTGTCGTCCGGACGCAGGTCTTGTACTCGCTGCGCCAATGTCGGTAGCCACTGCAGCGAATGCGCTGGGGCCGGGACCGTTGTCGCTCGCGGAAGATCGTCGCGAATATCCGCGACGACTATCTTGCCGCCATCCTCGCGCGACTCGCGCACACTGCTCTCGTCTGATTGCGAATTCACAGTAATCATCGGCGCATCGGCGTAGCGCGTTTCGATTCGAGTTGGCTGGGCAGCCCACGCGGTGTAGCTACCGGACACGATCAGGATCCCAGCGAAGCAGATGCCGATCCACCGACGCGACCTGCCGACCGAAGGGCGCTTGAGCATGAAAATTCTTTCCGCAAGTGGATTGCGAGACTGCCAATGGCAAGCAAGGAACGCCTCGGAATCGACAAATTGGGTTTTCAGCATGGCTTCGGCATAGGCGCGCCGTGCGTGCGGGAACCGCGCGATCACGGCTGCATCGCATGCGACTTCCTGATCGATCAGGAAATAGGTTGCGGCGTAATGAACAAGAGGGTTGAACCAGAACACACTCCGCAGTGACGCCGCGAGCGTGTTGATATACGTATCGCCGCGAATGAGATGGTGACGCTCATGCGCAAGAATCAGGTCACGTTCCATCGGGCTGTAGCGTTGTTCAAAATCAACCGGAAGCACGATGCGTGGACGCCACATGCCCACCAGCGCCGGACATCCCGCCATGGTCTGCGCGCGAAACAGATTCCCCTCAATCACGTGCAGGGCTCCGTGCTCGCGCATGAAGCGGCCCCGATGCCAAACGAAGAGCGCGAACGAGATCGCAGTTCCAGCCATCCAGACGCCGATCAGCCAAGGCGCGATGTCAAAGCTGGCTGCATCCAACGTCGCGGACATTGGCATTACGTTGATCGATAGCAGAACGGAGGAACTTGGCAACGCCGGCGCCAATTGCCGTATGACGAGCCTGGCAGGCGCAGGCATCAGCGGCGCCAATGACGCGAGGGGCACAAGGCCCCACAAAACGTATGCAGCCTCAGTACCGCCGTAGTGGCGCACCGCCTTGCGAAGCGTCAACACCAGCACGATCGCCGCGCTGCAGGCAAGCAACGCAGCGGTCACTCTCCATGCGAGTTCATTCATTGCCGAGGTCCTCGATCAGCCGCTTCAGCTCTGCAATATCTTTCTTGCTGAGCTTCTGTCGCGAAGAGAATTGGACGACCATCGGTGCGATGCGTCCCTTGAACAGGCGGTCGAGGAGTGTCTTGCTTTCTGCATGCACGTAATCAGCACGCTCCAGTAGCGGCCGATAGACATACCGGCGACCATCGCGATCGGCGGCAATCGCCTTTTTCTTCAGCAGCCGATTCAACAACGTCCTGATCGTCGCTTCCTGCCAATCCACATGCCCATCGAGGATCGCAACCACCTCGTCAGCCGTCAGTGGATGCGTTTGCCAAAGCACTTCCATCACGCGGCTTTCTGCATCGCTGATCATTG
>JBDSFA010000445.1:0-10734 GCA_039919785.1 Dokdonella sp.
AAGGCGCCAAACAGGTCGAGGTCGAGGGCCTGGTCAAGCCGATCACCTCGCGCCTCATGCAACTCGCGCTGCCCCATCAAATACTGCTGTCCGGCGTCGCCCACTCGCTGGCGCACCGCGCGCAGGGCGAACTGGGCACGCAGCTCGAAACGGTACGCTGGCGCACCCATGGTCGTTATCGCTTCAAGGGCATCCCCGATCCGATCCCGGTATTCGAAGTCGGCGACGAAGGTCACGCCCCACTCAAGGCGCCGCCCTGGTCCGGCAAGGCGCACCGCGAAGTGCCGTTCTGGCGTCGACCAGCCACGATGGGCATCGAGATCGGCCTGCTGCTGATCCTGCTCGCGATCCCGGCCTGGTATCTGTTCAAACCCGAACCAGCGATAGCGTTCGCGAACCGCGACTGGGTCGTCGTAGGTGATCTCAAGAATCTCACTGGCGAAGCGCGCTTCGACGAAGCGATCGACGCCGCCTTCCGCATCGGCCTCGAACAGTCGCGCTATGTCAACGTGCTGTCGGACCTGAAGACACGCGAAACGGTCCAGCTGATGCAGCAGGACCCGAACAAGATCAAGGTCGATCGCGCGATTGGTTCGGAGATCGCACTGCGTGATGGCGCGCGTGCGTTGATCTTGCCGACGATTGCTGAGATCGGCGGTCGCGTGCGCGTGACGGCCGAGGTGATCGATCCGAATACGCAGACCACGGTGTATTCGGAATCGGCGGATGGTGTGGGTGCGGACTCGGTGCTGCCTTCGCTGGATCAGGTCAATCAGAAGCTGCGGGTGCGGCTGGGTGAGGCGTTGGCGACGGTTTCAAGCGATTCGAGGCCGCTGGAAAAGGTAGCTACGAAGAATCTGGACGCATTGCGCGCTTACACCCTTGCTGAGAAGGCCTATCAAGGACGGCGTAAAGACGCTCTGGCGCTTTACCAACAGGCTCTCAAGCTAGATTCGGATTTCGCGCTAGCCCGTGTTGGGCTTGCGCGCACGCTTTTCAGTGCAGATGAGAATTCGGCGGCGCGTGAACAGATCCGTTTGGCCGCTGCGACAAAAGATCGACTCTCGCCACGCGATGCGTTTTATGTCGATGCGTGGCAGGCCACTTTTGGGCCACCGATGCCGGCGCTGGAAAAGTGGAAGGTGTTCGCAACCCTGTATCCAGACTTCTTTCCGGCTGCGGGCAGCTACGGGTATTTCGCTTGGCAAAAGGCCAATCGACTCGACAGTGCCATCGCCGCATTGGAAACGGTCGCGACGCCGCGCAACCCGAACCGCGGCATTAGCGACTACAACCTTGGTGCGTTGTATCTGGGAAAAGAGCGTTATGAGGACGCTCTCAAGAGTTTCAAACGGGCTGACACGGCCGGCATGGCCCAGCAGAAACAGTTTTATGCGTCCGCATATGCCGCACGCCGCCAATTCGCAAAGGCAGAGGAAACTCTGGCTAGCGGAGTACCGGCTGGCGTGCCGGCAGAAGACATCGAAGGCTACATCACTCATTTGGCGATTGACGGCGACCAAGGTCAATTCAACAAAGTCGCTGATGTCCTTGGCGTCGCTACGCGCGAGGCCAGCTCTCTGGCATCAAGCAGGGCTCGCCAATTTCACGGTATCGATTTGAGCCTGCGCTCACTGTCGGACCTGCCCGAAGGCCAAGCAGCCAACTTGCGTCAATACTTGAAGAGCGAAGGAGCGGAGCTGGCGCGCAAAGACGACGTTGATCATGCGAATACAACTTTCAATGTAGTGATGGTTGGTTATCTCGCTGCTCGGATGGGGGACATTAAGCTTGCCAATGAAGCGCTCTCCGAAAATCTATCGGATGCGCGAGGTGGCGGTTACCCGGTGTTGACCCAGATGCTGTTGGTTGCAAACGCGGAGAAAGCGCGCGCCGAAGGTAGGGCGGATAGTGCAATCACGATGCTGAATTCATTGCTAGATGCCAATGAGCTATGTGTCGTCCATGTTGCGCTAATGGAGGCATATGCGACGGCCGATAAGAAAGAATCTGCCCTGAAGGAAGCGCGATGGTTGGCGGACCACCGCGGGCGTGCCTACATCGAAATCAATAGTCAGCGCATGCTGCTGCCATTCAATGTGGTGCAAACGAATTTGGCCGTTCTGCGAGAAGCAGAACTGTTCGCGTCGTTGGGCAAAGAGAGTGAGGCAAGGAACAGCCTTCTGGACTTCCAGAAGGCTTGGCCGGGATCGAAGGCAATTGCATCAATAGGGCCGCGGTTGGAAAAAATCCAAGCGTCCTTCTCGAAATAAGTAGTTGCTAGGTGTCGGGTGCGCCTCGACTCAGCCGCAATTGCGGAATTGCCATGCTTTGCGTGCGCGCGACATCGGAATTTAGATATTGCGCATGGGCCTCCTTGAACGAGTCCTTGCTCGCCAATCCGCACGGCGCAAGACACGATGCGTTCAAGTTGATCACGGTCTCATGCGGAATGCCCAGTTCGACCATGGCCGCCGCCGGTTTGTCCGCGTAGCGCTGGCGGAACTGATCGTTCGATGCCAGTTCGTAAAGCAGCTTGAGAGTGTCTGCCGTCGTTAGTGATGCGTCGCTCATGGAGTCCCCTGAGAATAGCGAGATCGAGGCTTTCGTCCAGAAGCCTTCGGATCGTCGGTAGTGTGCGTATGGCGGCTTTCCAGTAACGCGATCACCGCGCGCACCACCAAGGCCAACCGAGTTTATCCGTTGCCAGACGCAGACAGCAACGGCAATATCAAGGCCGTCTCCCAAAAAGAACCAGCAACTACATGCGTATTCGCCGCTGTGCCGTAGTGATGATCGAGTCGCGCGAGCGACTCGGCTTCGACCCCGGATTGCTGCCTCAAGGCGGCACCGGCATCCGCTCGACTATCGAGTGGGTCGCCCTAGCGCCGCATCTAGATGGGGAAAGCGAACTGACCCCAGCGGATCTGGTGGTACTCGGTGAAGTTTCACCAACGCTCTGGTTGTCTTTGGAAAGTTTGGTGGAATTGCATTCTCTCGAAGCAGTCGAAGAATTGCTGAGAAAAGGCCTCCTGGTCGGCGAGGGCACTGATGTCGACAAGCGCGACCGCGTATTGCGCTCCGTGCATTGGCGTCCGGCCGCTGCGGTAATGCACTATGGTTCGCGTTGGCAAGGCGTCGACACGGAAGATGTAACCAACCGGTTCGTGGATTCGTTTGAAGGCGAACTGCTCGACAGGCTTGGCCCGCCACCTGCGCCCGTTCTTGAACGTGTAGATGCCGCCGAACGGTTGGCGCTACCTCGACCCACCGCCACGCCTTTTGATCAGTTGCTCGGCCGTCGCGTCACATGTCGAAACTTCGATCCGTCGCAGAAGCTGACTACTGCCCAGTTTTCATCCGTGATGTACCGAGCATTCGGCGCGCGAGTGGTCAACGAGCATGTTCCCGGATTTCGAGTGTTGAAGAAGGCCGTTCCGTCAGCGGGTGCATTGCATCCGACAGAAGCCTACGTACTGGTTCAGCGCGTCGACGGCATCGCTCCAGGTTTGTTCCACTACCATCCGGTCGATCATGCGCTCGAACCGATCCAGACGATGAGCGTTGAAGAAGCAGTAATGCTCGCGAATCGCCTTGTTGCGAGCCAGGGGTATTTTTCTGATGCCCATGCGATGGTTTTCCCGACCAGTCGATTTCAGCGCCAATCGTGGAAATACCGAAATCATGCAAAGGCGTATCGCGCCTTGATTCTGGATATCGGGCACATTTCCCAGACGCTCTATTTGGCTGCGACCGAACTTGGTCTTGGCGCCTTCATTACCGCAGCAATCAATGAGGTCGACATCGAGGAGGCTTTTGGGCTCGACTCGCTCGAAGAAGCCCCCCTGGCCGTGTGCGGCTTCGGCGTCCGCGCTGCCACCTGCGAGGAAATGGAGTTCGATCCGCTCAACATGGTTTGGCCCGCGTCCATAGAATAAGATTGGGCGGGGCAAGTTCTGCGTAACGAAATTTCTGGTAAGACAGAAATCACGCAAAGGCGTATCGCGCCTTGATCCTCGATGTCGGCCATCTGTCGCAGACCATGTATCTGGCGGCGACCGAGCTGGGGCTCGCTGCCTTCATCACCGCGGCGGTGAACGAGGTCGACATCGAACAGGCACTCGGCCTCGACCCGCTGGAAGAAGGCCCGCTCGCGGTCTGCGGATTCGGTATTCGTGGCGCGGATCGCGACGAAGTCGAGTTCGATCCCCTGCATGCGGTATGGCCGGCCGCCTGAGCCCGGTTCATTCAAGGGCGCTGCATGCGAAAGGCAAGCCCGCCGATTGACATCTCCTGCGCAGCCACGCTGGCGCCCTCGTCCCATCCAGCGCAGAATCGGCCCAAGGAAAGCCCAGGGGCAGGCCGTTGGCCGTGATGACCGTCGATCCAGGACCGACTGAAGGGAATGCCAGCGAAAAGATCGAGCACAGCGCGACGTCCGTGCTGCGCACACTCGTGCTCTGCGACCTCGTCGATTCGACCGCCTTGGTCGAACGCCTTGGCGACCAGAAGGCGGCCGAGCTGTTCCGCAAGCACGATCGCCTCGCGCGTGCGCTGGTGCAGCAGCACGGCGGCAAGGAGATCGACAAGACCGACGGCTTCCTGCTGATGTTCGATCGGCCGATCCAGGCCGTCGCGTTTGCGCTCGCCTACCAGCGCGACATCGCCGCGATGAACGGGCGTGAGACGACCAAGCTCGCGACCCGCTTCGGTATCCATGTCGGCGATGTGGTCGTTTGGGATAACGCGGCCGAAGACGTCAAGCGCGGCGCCAAGCCGACCGAAGTCGAAGGCCTCGTCAAACCCATCGCGGCACGTCTAATGCAGCTCGCGTTGCCGGGCCAGATCCTGCTCTCGGGCACTGCGTATGACATCGCACACCGCGCGCAAGGCGAGCTCGGCGAACAGCTCGCCAACGTCTGCTGGCGTACGCATGGGCGCTATCGCTTCAAGGGCGTGCCCGATTTGGTGCCCGTCTTCGAAGTGGGCGAGACCGGCATCGCACCGCTGAAACCGCCGCCGTGGTCTGGCAAGGCTTCACGCGAGACGCCGATCTGGCGCCGTCCGCTCGGCATCGGTTTTGAACTGGCCGTACTCGCGCTTCTGATAGCAGTGCCGATTTTCTACCTGACCCGCCCGACACCGGCGATCGCGTTCGCGAATCGCGACTGGGTCGTGGTTGGCGACCTCAAGAACCTGACCGGCCAGAAAATCTTTGACGATTCACTACAGACCGCGTTTCGCATTGGTCTTGAACAGTCGCGTTACGTCAACGTCATACCGGAACTTCAGGTGCGCGATGCGCTCAAGCGGATGGAACGTGATCCGGTCACAACGAAGGTCGATCGCGGTATCGGCTCCGAGATCGCCGAGCGCGAAGGCGCGCGCGCGCTGATCCTGCCGACCGTCGCCGAAATCGGTGGTCACGTGCGCATCACCGCTGAAGTCATCGACCCTCGCACACAGACCTCGGTCTATAGCGACTCGGTTGACGGCACCAGCGAAGAATCCGTCCTCCCGGCCATGGATGATCTGCTCAAGAAAATGCGTAGCAGGCTCGGCGAGTCGCTGGCGAGCATTGGAGAGACCAGTGCGCCGCTTGCAGATGTCACGACAAGGAATCTTGATGCGCTGAAGGCGTATTCGCTCGGAATCCAGGCGATGACGGAAGCCAAGGCCACCGATGCGATCGCATTGTTCTCGCGCGCAACCGAGATCGATCCCGACTTCGCGTTGGCGTATCTGTATCTCACGAACATCTACTACTCGACCAGTCACTATGCGCAAGCGCACGAGTACGTACAGAAGGCAACGCGCAATCTCAAGCGCCTGACCATGCGCGAACAGATGATGGCGCAGGGATACGCCGCCTTCTTCGACAACCCGGATGCGCTGCGCCAGCGCTGGTCGACCTTCATCAAGATCTATCCGGATGTACCCGATGCGCATCAGGGCCTCGCGCTCGGGCTCTGGTGGTTCGACAACGACCTGAAGGGCGCTGCAGAACAGTTGGACATCGTCGCCCATAGTCGACGGCCGCAACGCGGCATGGCGTGGCTGTTGCTCGGGGACATCCAAGTAGCGATGGAACAGGATGCCGCAGCAGCGAAGAGTTATGTGACTGCGCGCCAGATCGGCTCGCCGCAAATGCACCTGGATCCGGTCAGCCTGTATGTCGCGCGCGGAGACCTTGAAGGCGCGGATGCAGCACTGAAGAAAGAAGACACGCGCCATTTCCCGTTCTTCGAGGTTGAGAAATCGTTGATGACGACGGCGATCGAGGTCGGGCGCGGTCATCTCGCATCGGCACGGGTGGCAACGGAAGATGCCGCGGCGACGGCGGACCGCGCCGGGCTTGAGACATCGCGACAGCGCGCTCGGTTAGCTACGCTTGCGATCATGTTCGCGAACGGGGACAACCAGGCGAAGACGAGACTGAAGATTTACGTCGAGCAGGAACTGACGCGGTTTGCGGCATCGGGCGAAACCTATGATCTCAGCAGTTACACACATTTGTCGCTTGCCGCCATGTTGGCGTTGCGCAATGGTGCCGGGGAGGTCGCGCAACGGGCATTGAACGCATTGCGGCCAAAAGCGGTGAGCAGCGGATATTTCAGTCTCGAGCAGCCGTATCGCATCGCGGCGTGCGAAGCGCGTATCGAAATCGATGCGCGCGGAGCCGTCGCATGTCTCGAGGCACTATTGTCGGATCGCTCCTACTACCAGACCCGCGTTGCCTTGCTGCGCGCTTACACTGCTGTCGGCGATGACGCAAAAGCATTAGAAACCGCGCACTGGTTGACGGCCCATCGGGGTCTGGCGACAACCGAATGGTTAGGCGAGTTCGCAGGGCGCACCATGAATCTGCTGGCCTTCGACGAGGCGACTGTGCGGTCTGCAGAACTCGAGCGCACCGCGGGACGCGGCAGTGTGGCCAAGGAATTGCTGGCCCGGTTCCACTCTGCCTGGAAAAACCCGGAAGGCGAACCGCCGCTGCTGCGGCGGTCGCGTGAACTGGAGGGATCAGGCGCCGAGAACGAAAAACATTAGGCCGACCTTGCCATCCGCCTTCGCGCGAATCGATTGGGCCTGCGCGATGAACGTCTCCTTGGATGGCAGTTGGCGCACGGCCGGCACATCCGCCTGATCGACATGAACGCCGTGCTCGGCCAGGGCGCTTACCGGATTGCCGATGAATTTTTCGCGAAACGCGTCGTCGCTACCCAGGCGGCCGAGCAGTTGATCCAGTTGTGCTGACGTCGGAATTGCCTTGCTCATTTTCGATCTCTCCGCAAAGATGATTGGGTCAAAAGCGATCGTAGCTTAGCAGGAGCGGCGGCTGCGAAACGTAACGGTCTCGTATGCCCGCCGGGCTTCTGGATGCGCGACACTATCGGTTTCCAGGCAGGCCACCAGATGACCGAACACGTCCGAGTTCGCCGCTGTGCGGTGTTGATGATCGAGCCGCGCGAGCAACTTGAGCTTGACCTCGCCGGCCTTCTTGCCGGCGACGATGCACTTGCCTCCCTGATGTCATGCATCGCGCTTGCGCCGCATCTGGATGCCGAGGTTACGATCGACGCAAACGAACTGCTCGCATTGATGCGCATTGGCGAGACGCCGTGGCTGGCACGCGCGCGAATCGACGCGATTATTTCGTCGAATCTCACCGGCAGGCTGCTGGACAAGGGCTTGTTGATTGGAGACGGCGAAACGCATGCCGCGCTGCGCGAGCGCGATGAGGCCGTGCGCGAGAGCCATTGGCGACCGTTATCCGCAGTCGCTCATTACTTCAGCCGCTGGAGCGACACTGGCGTCGACGAAGATGCGCGCATCACCCGGCATCGCTCGATTGCTGATCTGGTCAGCGAGTATGGGTTGCCGCCGCCACACCTCGTCGCACGCGTGCCACCCGAGCGACGCATTGCCTTGCCGTCGCCGCATCTATCGGAGCTCGAGGCTATCTTTCGCCGCCGCGTCACTTGCCGCAACTTCGACACTTCCACGCTACTCGGGTCGGGCGATCTAGGCGCTATGCTGCACCGGGTGTTTGGTTGTCATGCGATCGTCGACGTCATTCCGGGCGCGTGCGGCCTCAAAAAGTCATATCCCTCCGGAGGGGGCCTGCATCCGCTCGAAGCCTATTTGTTGCTGCGTCGCGTTGACGGAATTGAAACCGGGCTCTATCACTACCACGCCGGCGACCATACGCTAGAACCACTGACGCAGCTGGCCGAGGAAGAGGCCCAGCGGCTTGCACGGTGTTTCGTTGCCGGGCAGGGATTTTTTGCAGATGCCCCCGTCCACATAGCACTCGTCGCGCGATTCGGCCGCACGTTCTGGAAGTACCGCAATCACCCAAAAGCGTATCGTGCGATCGTACTTGAAGCCGGACATGCTTCGCAGAATCTCTACCTCTGCGCGACCGAAGCCGGCATGGGCGCGTACGTTACCGCGGCGATCAACGAAATCGACATCGAGCGCGCATTCGGCCTCGATTCCTTGCGTGAAAGTGCGATTGCCGTGTGTGGCTTCGGCGCGCGTGCCGCTGCGAAAGAGACGATGGAACTCGATCCGCTCGGTGCGGTGTGGAACGAGGATGGCCGGCGTCGCTGAGCATCGTCGTTACGTTAACTGTTTCGACGGAGCGGCTTCAGCCGCGATGCTCTGCGGCGCGCGAAGCATCATCGCCACCCAACACCCTCGGCCGGCAGGCACAGCCTTCGGGCGTTCATTGGCGCGCAGCCCCGTGGTCCGCAAGCGCACCTCTCCACCCCCTTGAAGGGGAGGGTTCGAAGCATCGCGGCTGAAGCCGCTCCCACGAAGGCCGGATCCGCCAACTCACGCCAGCTTGAACGGCAACCGCCGCAACCGCTTCCCCGTCAACGCAAACAACGCATTGCCAACCGCCGGCGCGATCGGTGGCGTGCCAGGCTCCCCGCAGCCGCCCATCTTGTCGGTACTCGGCACGATGTGCACCTCGACGATCGGCATTTCAGGCATACGCAATGCCGGGTAGTCGTGGAAGTTGCTTTGTTCGACGCGGCCGTTCTTCAAGGTCAGCTCGCCATGCAGCGCCGCCGACAATCCGAACACGATGCCTGATTGCATCTGCGCTTCGACGGTCAGCGGATTCACCACGGGGCCGCAGTCGATGGCGCAGACGACGCGATGTACACGTGGCTTGCCGTCCTCGACCGAGACTTCGGCAATCTGCGCAACGTAGCTGCCGAAGGACTGGTGCACGGCCATGCCAGCAGCATGACCTTGCGGCAGCGGCTTGCCCCAGCCGAACTTCTCGGCGGCCAGATCGAGTGCGCGTCGCTCGCGCGAATCCTTGGGCAGCAATGCACGGCGGTAGTCGAGTGGATCCTGTTTCGCTGCATGCGCAAGTTCGTCGACGAAGCTTTCGACGACGAAAGCCGTATGCGAATGGCCGACCGAGCGCCACCACAGCACGGTCACCGGGCTCGTCGGCGAATGCAAGTCGACGCGATGCGCGGGGATCGCGTCGAGATACGGCGAATCCGCCGCACCCTCCACCGACGTGGCGTCGACGCCGTCCTTGATCATCATCGGCGCGAACGGCGTGCCGGCAATGATCGACTGGCCGACGATCGTGTGCGACCACGCGATCGGTTTGCCGCTTTCACCCAGCGCCGCGCGGAAACGCGACAGCCACATGGGTCGGTAGTAGCCGCCGTGGATGTCGTCCTCGCGCGTCCACACGACCTTGACGGTTTTCTTCGATGCCCTCGCTACTTCCACCGCTTCGCTGATGAAGTCCGAGCTGGGATTCGCGCGTCGACCGAAACCGCCGCCGAGAAACGTGGTGTGGATGCGCACCTGCTCCGGCTTGAGTCCGAGGATCTTTGCGACCGTGCCCTGGTCGACGCCCTGGAACTGCGTGCCGGTCCAGACGTCGCAGCCATCCTTCGTGATTTCGACGGTGCAGTTGAGCGGCTCCATCGGCGCATGCGCAAGGAAGGGAAGTTCGTACTCGGCCTCGATCGCATGCGGCGCTTTCTTCAAAGCGGCATCGACATCGCCCGCAACCCTGGCAGGCGCGCCCGGCGTGGCGGCGAGCTTGCGGTACTCCTCGCGCAATGCTGCGGTCGAGCCATTCGCGAACGCGCCGTCGTCCCATTCGAGCACGAGCGCATCGCGCCCCTGTTTCGCCGCCCAAAAATGCTTGCCCAACACGGCGACACCGCTCGGCACTGCGACGACATCAATCACGCCCGTGATTGCTTTCGCTTTCGTCGCGTCCATTTTCCTGAGCATTGCACCAAACACTGGCGCGCGCGCGACCATGGCGATCACCATGTTCGGGCGCTTCACATCGATCCCGAACTCGGCTTTGCCTGTCACCTTGGCCTTGCTGTCCAGGCGCCGCGTCGGCTTGCCGATGATCGTCCAGTCCTTCGCATCCTTGAGTTTCACGTCCGTTGGCGTCGGCAATTTCGCCGCGGCGACGGCGACTTCGCCGAAGCTGACTCTTTTCGCGCCATGCACGATGTAACCGTTATCGACACGGCAATCGGCAACCTTTGCACCGAGTTTGGCGGCGCCCGCCGTGAGCAACAGCTCGCGCGCCGTTGCGCCGGCACTACGTAACTGGTCAAACGATTCCCAGGTGCTCGTCGAGCCACCGGTCATCTGCAAGCCGTATGCAGTGTGCGCATATTCCGGCGCAGCGGGCGCATGTTCGACCTTGATCGCGTTCCAGTCGCA